>JACPVK010000047.1 GCA_016191795.1 Gammaproteobacteria bacterium | reverse complement strand
TCCAAGTGCCATGTAACCGAGAGCCATGAAGTGGCAGGTTCACGTAATCAGATGTCAGCTGCCGATGAGCAAGGGCATTTGGTTCGGGGTAGCACTGAAAAGCGCAACCCAACTACCTGTGTGGCCTGTCACGACAACAACCCACATGCGGGTGCCGAGCAGGCTTTATTGAACCGTCACACCGACAAACTGGCCTGCCAGACCTGTCACATTCCGGCTTATGCACGCGGCATGGCGACCAAGATGGAATGGGACTGGTCAACAGCCGGCAAGCTGGATGACAAGGGTCATCGTCTGCAGATCAAGGGCTCAGATGGCAATGATATTTACGACAGCAAGAAAGGTGATTTCAGCTGGGAAAAATATGTGATACCCGAGTACCAGTGGTTTAACGGTGCAGTGATCTGGACGCTGGCGGATACCAGGTTTGATCCCAATGAAATACTCAAGATCAACGCCTTCCAGGGTAGCCCCGATGATGGCAAATCACGCATCTGGCCAACCAAGGTTTTCCGTGGCAAACAGATGTACGACAAGGTCAACAACAATCTCGTGGTAACCAGTTTGTCTGATGATAAGGAATCGGCCTTGTGGATTAATTACGATGTTGAAAAGGCCGTGGCTGCCGGTATGAAAATAGCGGGCAAACCCTACAGTGGTGAAGTGGGTTTTGTTGCTACCGAAATGAGCTGGCCTATTACCCATATGGTTGCACCCAAAGAAGATGCACTGGCGTGCGCACAATGCCATAAACCCGAAGGTCGATTAAAGGATGTGCCAGGTGTGTATATGCCTGGAACCAACACTACACCTTTGCTCGACAAGCTTGGATTCATCGTCGCGTTACTCACATTGGTGGGTGTACTGGGTCACGGTGCAATTCGCTACTTCATGTACAAGAAAGGTAAATAGTCATGGGCGAAAGAATTTACATCTTTAAACGCTTTGAACGATTCTGGCACTGGTCACAGGCATTGTTAATTATGACTTTGCTGGTGACCGGGTTTGAAGTGCATGGTTCGTGGAGTATTTTTGGCTTTAAACAGGCGGTGAATATTCACACTATTGCTGCCTGGACGCTGGTAGGCTTGTGGGTGTTTGCTGTGTTCTGGCACCTTACGACCGGAGAGTGGAAGCAATACATACCCACTATGCAAAAAGTGGATGCGATGTTGAAGTTTTACCTGACCGGTATTTTCACCAATGCGCCACATCCATTTCGTCAAACCACCTTGAGCAAACATAATCCGTTACAACGTCTGGCGTATTTGTTTGTACTGATCGTGATTAATCCATTGATCTGGACTACCGGCTGGTTTTATCTCTTCTATGGCTCCTGGGCTGACTGGGGATTTGGCTGGCTGGATCTGAAGTGGGTGGCATTTTTCCATGTTGTAGCCGCGTTCATGATGCTGATTTTCTTCATAGCGCACGTGTATCTTGCTACAGCAGGCCACACGGTAACTTCACATATCAAGGCGATGATAACCGGTTGGGAAGATGTGCATTAAGCAGTGCCTGGCCTCTACCTGAACGTGGAGGCCAGATTTTCATTACAATAATAATGAATGTTTTTTCTGATTTTATTTTCGTTTATTTAGTGTTGAACATGAGTTAAATATTTTCTGATCTTAAAAAATTAAGGAGCGCGTTTCATGAATACCAAAGTTTCGATCACAGCCATTCTGGGTTTTCTCTGCGTCACAACCTATACCACCACCTTCGCCTATGACGGCGACTGGAAACGTGGGCGTGTTTATTACCGACAAGTGTGCACTACCTGTCACACCGCAAAAACGGATACAGCAATTTCACCTTCATCCAAAACCAAGGCTGAATGGGCTGCTTATATCACGGCTGACAAACATGCCAAGGGTAAGGAAAGCCTCAAGCAATATGTCAGCAAGCAATATCGCACCAGCATCAAAGGTTCCAACAAGGCAGCAGAAAAATATATTGATGTGCCGGAGCAGGAATTGCTGGAAGACATCAAGGCCTTTGTAACCCACGGTGCGAAAGATGGTGACAGCCCGGCAAGCTGCAGCTAATTATAAAAATAATCGCATGATGTAGTGGTGCAAGATTTTGTACCACGCATTCATGCGGAGGTGGAGATCATGAGTAGCGCGAACGGTTCGAAGTGGCTCGCCGGTTTCAAGGCTGATTACGACAAAATTTTTGTTGAAGAATGGTCGCCGTATCTGGGTGGCATATTGCTGATGCTGGCGGTGATTGGTCTGATGATCAATGGCCTGTTCTGGGGTGTGTTTGGCGGCGTTAAATTCTGGGGCGACTGGTTTAACAACCTGATTGGCCTGGGGCCGATGCTGGGCGTACCGCAACAGCTGGACAGCTTTCTTATGCATCGCATGTCATTAATGAACATCATGCTGGTGCTGGGTTCTTTCTGCGCAGCCTTGTTATCACGCCAGTTTCTGCCACGACGACCACCCAAACTGGAATACATCTGGGCCGCTTTGGGTGGTGTGTTTTTAGGAGTGGGTGCAGCGCTGGCTGGTGGTTGCACTACAGGTGGATTTTTTAATCCGGTATTACACGCCTCACCGGCGGGCTGGGCCATGGCGGCGGGTTTAATGCTGGGTGCGTTCATTGGTCTCAAGTTATTGTTATGGACCCTGGAAAAAATCGAGTGGGGCATGGTAGCGCCGCCGGGTGTCACCATGCCGCAAAGCGTGTTACGTTTTTATCCCTTGCTTGGGCTGGCGGTGGTTGTAGGTGTATTGCTCTGGGCCACCAGCTGGTACGAATCTGATAATACCCAGCTGGTTGCCCGTGCCGTCATTGTGCTCGCCGGTTTTGCCATCGGCTTTATCATGCACCGATCAAGGTTATGTTTTGCGCGCGCATTTCGTGAGCCGTTTATGACTGCCGAAGGTGATATGACCAAGGCGGTTATTCTTGCTCTCGCCGTCGGTATTCCCATCGCGGCCTTGCTGTTTCAAAAAAATATTATCGATCCCTACATCGCCATTCCGCCCGCCTTCTGGATTGGCTCGCTGGTGGGTGGCCTGATCTTCGGCATCGGCATGGTGTTCGCGGGCGGTTGTGCTTCTGGGTCGTTGTGGCGTATGGGTGAAGGACATTTTAAATTGTGGGTGACCATTTTCTTTTTTTCCTGGTCGGGTTCCATTGCCAGTGCCCTGTTTAAAAAATTCAACATTACTTCAATTAATGAAGACAATGTTGAGTTATACGAAATGACCAATGTTGGATACCAGGCATACTTCCCTGAAATGCTGGGTGGCTGGGGCTGGACACTGATTATCAGCGGCGGCTTGTTACTGGTTTGGTACCTGCTGGTTCGTTATAACGAATCAACCGAGAAATTTACGGCGTTATAGTTTAAATGTGAAATGTGAGGTGATGTGTCATGAAATTACCGGAATATTTTTTAACCAGATTGTTGACGATTCTAGTGGTGTTATTAACTTATGGCTGCGCTAGCTCGACAGGCGTACAACTAAAGGCAAAGGAAGGCTGGTACAGCAAACTGGTCGATGTAGAGTTTGTTAAACAAAACGTAGACATCCCGCCCAGGCCAGGCGTAATGGTCATCGACTCGCGACCTACCGCACGCCAGTATGACCCGGGCCATATTCCCGGTGCGGTTAATATTCCGGACAGCAAGTTCGAACAAATGACCGACATGCTGCCGCAGGATAAAAACTCCGTGCTTATTTTCTACTGCGGTGGTGTCGATTGCATGTTGAGCCACAATTCCGCCTTAAAGGCTGAAAAACTCGGTTACACCAACATTCATGTGTATGCCGAAGGTTACCCGGACTGGGTAGCGAAAGGCACAGGCCAGTCGGTATCGGGTGCCTATATCAAAAAATTGCAGGATGAAAAAACAGTATTCATGTTGATTGACGCCCGACCCAAGCGTACCTTTGATAAAGGCGCGATCCCCGGTGCCGTGAATATTTCCGATACCGATTTTGACAAACATGTAGACCAGCTGCCGGCCGACAAAGCGACACCGATTATTTATTACTGTGGCGGTGTGGACTGTGTGCTCAGCAACAAGTCTGCTGCAAAAGCCAGAGCCTTGGGATATAGCAATGTTAAAACTTATGTTGAAGGTTATCCGGACTGGGTCAAGTTGTATGGTGTGGCGCCTGCCGCCGGCGCGCCTGCCGTAGCGGTAGTTGCTACCGCCGGTCCATTGAATATCGAAGCTGGCAAGGAAAAGGGCACCATGACGGTGGCCTCTTTTGATCGCATCATGAAAGAGAACCCGCAAGCGTTGATGCTGGTGGATGTTCGCGATCCCAGGGAATTTAATAACGCCAGCATCAAGGGCGCTATCAACATTCCAATCGGCATGCTGGAAAAACAGATCGATACTTTGCCTTTGGGCAAACCCATCGTGTTTCTATGCGGAACTGGTGCGCGTTCTGGCGAGGCGTATGACACCGCCAGGCTGTTGCGCAGTGATCTGCAGGTGTACTTTCTGGATGCGACTATGAAATTTAATCCGGACGGTACATATACACTCAAGGAACACGGCAAGTAATTTAATTCGCATCATTTAGGGGGAGAATTCCTCATGAAAAAATATCAAACTCACAGGTCGTTTACTCGAAGCGTTATGGCGGGGTTGGTTGCATTCGGCCTGATCGTCGTGAGTAATATGGCCATTGCTAAAACGACTTCAACGGCTGATCACAGCAAATTCAAGGAACTGGAACAGCCGTTTGCAAGTGGTCCGGAAGTGACCAAAGCCTGTCTGACGTGTCACACCGAAGCGGCGAAGCAGGTGCATCTCACCAAACACTGGACGTGGGAATTTCTGAACCCGGAAAACGGCCAGCGCCTGGGCAAAAAAAATGTCCTGAACAATTTCTGTATTTCAATTTCACAGAACTATGCGTCCTGTACCTCGTGTCATGTCGGTTATGGCTGGCAGGACAAGAATTTTGATTTTACGTCCGAAGTGAATGTGGACTGCCTGGTGTGTCACGACACCACCGGTAATTACAGCAAGCCTCCTGGCCTTGCCGGGCATCCGGTGTACAAGAAGATGGAATTACCGGCGGGATCCGGAAAATTTTTGAATCCGGTGGATTTGAACAAGATCGCGCAAAAAGTCGGCAAGACCAGTCGTGATACCTGTGGTGGCTGCCACTTCAGGGGCGGTGGTGGTGATGGCGTCAAGCACGGTGACATGGACAGTTCACTGGCGTCACCTGATAAGGAACTGGATGTGCATATGGATGTAACCGGCCTGGATTTCTCCTGTGGCACCTGCCATAAAACGTCCAGTCACGATGTCGCAGGTAGTCGATATACGCCTACAGCCATGGACAAGGGCGGGTATCACATACCCGGCAAGCCAGATCAGGGTAATCCGGCTACTTGCCAGGCCTGTCACGGCAACACACCACATAAAGTAAAAGCAATGGAGGTGGAAAACCACGGTGCTCGCCTGAATGAGCACACCGCCAAGCTTGCCTGCCAAACCTGCCATATCCCCGCCATTGCGCGGGGTGGTGTTGCCACCAAGCTGTCTTGGGACTGGTCGACTGCCGGCAAAATGGGCGAGGAC
>JACPVK010000087.1 GCA_016191795.1 Gammaproteobacteria bacterium | reverse complement strand
GGGTTGTTTTCAATATCCGTTATATTAATTTCACTGATATGACTACGTACCTTATTGTTGACTTTCAGTGGCAGATTCAGCATCTGGTTGAAATCACAATCATAAACGTAGCCCTGCCAGTCAATACTGATCAGGCTGCGACACATTACTGTTTCAAGATTAATGTCCTGATGCGCCATTTTGAGAGTACTCATGTAATTCTCAAACTCACCTTTTGAAATAAGGGTGCTGCCAAAACGCATAATAGGCATATTGGCCAGGGTATACAGATTATTGAAGGTAATATTAAATCGTTGCTTTAACTCTTTTTTGTAGTCCTGTTCAAGTGCCTGCTGTGCTGGCGGCAGTGACGTGCCGGACGGGTTATACATTAGATTCAGTACCAGGCCCGTATCGGGTTTTCCATAACCTGATGCATTCAGTTTTTGCAGCGCAATGATGCTGCTGTTATAAACACCGCTGCCGCGTTGCGCATCGACGTTTTCCTGCAAATAGCATGGTAGCGACGCGACAACTTCTACATTATTTTCTGCCAGGAATTCAGTCAGACATTCCTGCCCAGGCTCGTTTAATATGGTTAGATTACACCGATCAATGACATGCACGTTCAGTTTTCTGGCAGCTGCAACCAGGTAACGGAAATGTGGATTCAGTTCGGGAGCACCCCCCGTCAGATCCAGTCGTTGAATTTTATTTCTGTCAAGAAAGTTTATGACCTGGTCGATATTTTCCCGAGACATTTGCTCTTTGCGTTTAGGGCCGGCATTAACATGACAATGCAGACAGCTTTGATTGCAAGTGTAACCAAGATTAACCTGCAAGGTGCCAAGCAACCCACGGCGAATGGGAGGGAAAGCGGTTTTCAGAAGTAGTGGACGTGTATTGAGCATGGTTATTCGTTTATAAATTCGACAATATTTTCGGCCAGTTCATCTGCATACAGGTCACGGAATGAATGATCGGCACCCTCGATGACTTTGAGCCGGAATCCCTGTTTTTCAGCCAGAGGCGGCAGAATAGTATCAAGATTTTTCACCACGGTGTCTTCGGTGGCAGCAAAAACCAGCAAAGGCTTTTTAATTTTATCCAGTAAATAAATTGTATCGAGTTTCGGATCATCGCTGTGATAGGACATCACGGCATCTGCCGTGGCCGTGGTGTCCTTGCAGTAAATGAAATCGATATGGTTCATGGCCTGCTTGCCCTTGCCACCCGCAATTAATTTGCGCGCCTGCTGCAACACGGGATCGAGTTCCTTGTTGTAACTGTTTTTATAGGTTTCTTTTGCATAAGCCATGCTCCAGGTTTGCGGTGCAATCAGTATGACTTTCGAGATCAGCTTGCGATCACGTTCCGCCGCAAACCACGCCGTCTGGTTGCCGCCGCGTGAATGACCCAGCAATACCACTTCTTTAACGCCCTGCTGCTCCAGCCAGTTTAACCAGAGATCAATTTCATCCAGCGCATCGGTATGGCGGTGCGTATGCGGCGTTGCGCAATCATAAAAGCCCTGGCGATTATTGATGTTCAAGCCCAGATTGATAGCCAGACTACTGATGCCCTGCTCCCTGAGCAGTTTTTGCAGCGTGCTCATGATTTCCATTTTGTTATGAGCAAGGGTGCCGTGGGTCATGAGAATCACCGGGCCGGTTGCGCCAGCTTCTGATTTTTCAAAACTGGCATGCAGTTTTATGCCTGCATGGTTAATGGATACATCCTGCGCATAAGCGTTCAGGCTTAAAAAAAGATATGCGAATAATGTTAATAAGAATTTCATCAGGTGCCTCCGGTTGTGAGCAGGATTTTTCAATCCGTTTTATTTGAAATTTTTTGCACGGCTGATACTGATTTTGTTTCACCCAGTATATTGGCCAGCAGGGTTTTCGATATTTGCGTCAATGATTTTCTATCCATAGGATGGTAATGAGGAAAAAGATTGTCCAATAACACATCATTTCTATAAATGATATTTTTTTCAACAGCAGTAAAAGCGGATTCGATACTGATCTGGATAATCCTGCCAAGATTAATACCGCGGCCATCGTCAAGAATAATATTGTGCGGCAGCAGTCCGGTTTTGGGATCAGGCAGCGGATAATCAACTATCGCTAACAAGGTATAAGCCTGGCCAGTATGATGAATGCCGGCATTGATGTCGGTCACCACGGCTTCAATCAAATAGATTTTACGGCCGATAAGCAACTTCAGCTTTTCCAGTTTCGCGTAATACTGGCTGTCTGGCCATAAAACTGTATCGCCGTGTTTGAGGTCTGTCATGTGTACTGCCTTTTCAGGTGATGAGGTTACAGGCACTTCGTTGATTATCTGATAGCAGCCTTTCATTTCAAACTGCCGTGTCGGCCAGACGCAGCCGCTTTTCGATACCGACTACGGCCAGCAGCGCCAGCACCAGTAACGGCACCACCGTCAGATTGAGTGTGATCCAGCCGAAACGATCATAAAGCCAGCCGGCCGAGAGTGTGGCAAAAGCGACCAGCGCTGCAATGGAAAATTCGTTGATGGCCTGCACTTTAAACTGTTCGGCAGGTTGATAGGTTGTGGTGAGCAGCGCGGTCCCACCAATGAAGGCGAAGTTCCAGCCGATGCCGAGCAGAATCAGTGCCGACAGAAAATGCAGAAACTCCACCCCGAGCAGCGTGATAGTCACATGTCCCAGCAGCAGGATGAAACCGATGCGCATAATGCGCGGCGCGCCGTAACGTTTGATGAGGTTGCCGGTGAAGAACGATGGCGCAAACATGCCGACGACATGCCACTGGATGACCGGGGTTATGTTGTCTGTGGGCAGGCCGCAGCCGAGTATGGCCAGCGGTGTCGCCGTCATCACCATCAGCATCACGGCGTAGCCGACGCCGGCGCCGAATACCGAGGCGCGCAGCGCTGGCTGGGCGAGGATTTCACGCAAGGGTCTGGCGGTGCTGCCCGATACAATCGCTACCGGCTTGAGCTGAACGAAAGCCAGCAGCATCATGGCGATGAGACTGAGGCTGGCCTGGGCAACAAACGCACCCACGAACAGGCCGCTGCCGATGAGCCAGTCGCGCCCCCATTGCCCGAGTTGCGGACCGAGAAAGGCGGC
>JACPVK010000113.1 GCA_016191795.1 Gammaproteobacteria bacterium | reverse complement strand
TTCGCCTGCTGGCGAGGGCGAAATAAAACTTCCAGTGCAAACTGCAAATACAGTAAACAATCTGAATTCTCGTCTGCATTCCCACGCAGAGCGTGGGAACGAGAAAAAAGAGTGCGCCTGAAGGCGCACCTACAAAAGCTGGTGGGTTGCACCCACCCTACAACGAAAACTGAAGTGATCTTCGGCTTTCTTATTTAAAATTAATGTTTACAACATTAAAGCAAAAACACCGTCGCTAGTCCCAGAAACGCAAACAATCCCACCACATCCGTCACGGTAGTTAAAATGACACTCCCGGCAATGGCGGGATCAATCTTGTAACGGTTAAGAATAATTGGAATCACCACGCCGGATGCCGCAGCTGCCAGCAGGTTGATGAGCAAGGCGGCGGCAATGACGCCGCCGACGGCTATATCACGGAACCAGACATAGGCAATTAAGGCCACCACCAGCGCCCACAGCGTGCCGTTTAATAACGCAACAATCATTTCCTTGTTAAATAACCAGCGACGATTACTGCGATTGAGCTGGTTGAGTGCCATGCCGCGTATCACCAGGGTGATGGTCTGGCTGCCGGCAATGCCACCCATGCTGGCGACGACGTTCATTAAGATTGCAACGGTTACAACTTTTTCGAGTGTGGTGTCGAACTGGCTCACCACCCATGAGGCAAGAAACGCGGTGAGTAAATTTATACCTAACCAGAGGGCGCGACGTTTGCTGCTGGGGACTACCGGTGACAGCATGTCTTCTGCGTCGGTTAAACCGGCCATGCTTAACAGCGAGTGATCGGCTTCTTCACGTATCACATCAACCACGTCATCGATGGTAATGCGTCCGAGCAATATGCCATTGGCATCGACAACGGGTGCGGAAATTAAATCATGGTCTTCGAACATGCGTGCCACTTCACTGGCCGGCATGTTGGATGGGATGGGTTTGTCTGCATCCATGATGTAGGCGACGGTTTTGTTCGGGTCGTTAACCAGTATTTTTGTTAACGCCAGCTGGCCCAGATAGCGGTTGTCACGATTAACCACTATCAGGTTGTCGGTCTGATCCGGCAGCTCACCCAGTACGCGCAAGTAACGTAATACCACATCCAGTGTCACTTCCGGGCGCACGGTGATGGTGTCGGTATTCATCAAGCCGCCGGCGCTGTCTTCGGGGAATGACAACACGGCTTCCAGGCGTTCACGATGCTGGTTATCGAGCGAATGTAAAACCTGGTTAATTAATTCGTCGGGCAGGGATTGAACAAAGTCGGCGGAGTCATCGAGATCAAGATGCGCGGTGACATTGGCCAGCTGTTGCGCCGACATGCCCTTGATTAACTGGTTACGCACATCATCGCCGAGTTCAATCATGACATCGGCCTGATTCTTTTTGGAAACCAGTTCCCAAACCTGTTCGCGTTGCGGGTAGGGCATGGATTCCAGCAGTTGCGCAATTTCGGTGGAATGCAGGGCGTTTATCATGCCGATGGTGGCATTACGCGTGCCCGTTTCCAGAGACTGGGTGACGGTTTGTAAATTGCGCTCGCTGATATCGAGAGGTTCTTTCTGGTCGTCGCCGTTTTCAGCCATAAAAGGTGTCTGCCATGAATGAATGCGGCAAGTTTAGCAGGTGTTTAGCCTGAACATTTCACCAAAATCATGATCCTGTAAACAATGAATAACCAGAAGCTCTGACGCAGAGACACAGAGTTACGGAGAAATAAAGCTAAAACTCTGTGTCTCTGCGCCTCTGTGTCAAATCTTTTAAACTTGTTCAGTCAGTTGCAATTTGTCAGCTTGCAAAGTAGTAGCCATCCGGTGCATGGCCTTGTATATCTGCATTATTTGGTTAATGTTTTTGTTATCAGGTGAAATATTCAGGTTAGCGGCGCAGGATTAAACAAATTGCCGATTCATGGCATCGACTGCGACTTCAATTTCATCGGCCGTCGCCAGCTCGAGAATTGGCCGTACGTGCGAGGTGAGCTGGCCGAGGTGGCTATGGTTAATAATGTGTTTGACCTCAAGCAGGCTGCCGGCCTGTACGCTGAAACTGTGAAGGCCCATGCCGAGCAGCAAGCGGGTATAGAGCGGGTCACTCGCCATTTCGCCGCACAGCGAAACGTCAATGCCGGTTTTTTCGCCGGCCTGTAATGTCATGTCGATGAGTTTAAGTACCGACGGATGCAGTGGTTTGAATAAATGACTGACTTCGTCGTCGATGCGATCCATGGCGAGCGTGTACTGAATTAAATCGTTGGTACCGATGGAAAGAAAATCGAGTTTTTTTGCAAAACTCATGGCCGACAGAGCAGCCGCCGGTACTTCGATCATGGCGCCGAGTGGCATGTTGGGATTAAAGCGTTTGCGTTCGGCGCGCAATTCATTTTTGGCGCGTTCGATGAGTACTAATACCTGATCCAGTTCACTGACGCATGTGAACATGGGAATCATCATGTTGACCGGACCATATGCTGCTGTGCGCAATATAGCCTTGAGCTGATGCATAAATAAATGTGGCTCGCGCAAACAACGGCGAATAGCGCGCAAGCCCAGTGCCGGGTTGTGGGCCATCGGGCCATGTTGCAATGTGTCGCGCATTTCCTTGTCGGCACCCAGGTCTGCGGTGCGAATTGTCAATGGATGGCCTTTTAATGCGCGCAAGGCGCGGCTGTAAACCTCAAACTGTTCCTGTTCGCCGGGCCATTCGTTGCGTTCCATGAATAACATTTCGGTACGGTACAAACCAACACCGGTGTGATCGTATTGGCGCAATGTGCGCACATCATCCGGTCCGTCGATATTACCGTGTAAATTAATGCGTTTACCGTCGAGTGTAATAGCCGGTTTATTTTTCAGGCCAAACAGATTGCGCTGGCGACGTTTTTCGTCTTTTTGTAAATCACGAAAATGGCGCAGGCTGTGATCATCCGGCTCGACCACCAGCATGCCCTGAGCACCATCCAGTATCAGCCAGTCATTGGCCTGGATTAACTGTCGGACATTACGCACGCCAATGATGGCAGGTATGCCCAGATTACGCGCGAGAATGGCGGTATGGGATAACGGTCCGCCAAATTCGGTAATGAAGCCGGCAATTTTTTGATGACGAATAATGAGTGTGTCGGCCGGTGTCAGATCGTCCGCGACAATAATGCGGCCCTTGAGATGATCACCCTGTAATTCTTCCGGTGCGTCTGCATCGGTGTCGCTGGCCAGGCAACGCTGGATACGTTGCACCACATGCAATATGTCATCCTTGCGCGTTTTGAGATACGGGTCATTCATTTCATCAAATACTTTCACAAGGCGATCGCATTGTGATTGCAATGCCCATTCGGCATTACATACGCGATGGCGAATGTGATCCACCGTGCCATCACACAATACCGGGTCATCTATCATCAACAAATGCGTGTCGATAAAATTACTGATGTCGTGTGGTAAATCGGTGCTGAATTTTAATTTGATGGCTTCGAGTTGTTTTTGTGCCTGGGCTCGCGCAGTATGAAAGCGTGCAATTTCATGTTCGATACGTTTTGGCGCAATGGCATATTCGAGAATCTCGGGACGCTCACGGTAAAAGACATGGGCCTGGCCTATGGCAATGCCTTTGGAAACGCCAACACCATTGAGCATGACGGACATTATTCGGCCTCGCCAAATTTATCGTTGATGAGTGCTGTCAGGGCATCCATACAGGGATTGGCATCGTTGCCGTTAACATGCAATACCAGCTGGCTGCCAATGCCTGCTGCCAGCATCATCACACCCATAATGCTTTTGCCATTGACGCGATGGCCATTTTTTTCAATTTCGACATGGCTGCTGAAACTGGAAGCGGTGCTGACAAATTTGGCAGCTGCGCGGGCATGCAGACCGAGTCTGTTGATAACTTTTATTTCGTGCCGCAACTCAGCCATTATTATTTTCCTCACAAACCACTATGCCATCACGGCCGCCGGATGCAGCCTTGCTGGCCAGATCATTTAAATTCAAATCAACATAATTGAGCACCCGTACCAGCATCGGCAAATTAACGCCGGCAACCAGTCGTACGCGATGTGACTTGTGCAGGCTGCGCGCGATATTGCAGGGCGTGCTGCCAAAAATATCGCTGAGTAACAACACGCCATCACCCTGATCCAGTTTGGCAATGGCAGCATCGGCCTGGCGTGTAATTTCATCTACGGGTGCATCCAGTGGTACTTCCAGTGTGGCTGTTTGCAAAAAACACTGGCCCAGCATGTTCCGTGCGGTGTTTAACAACACCGTAGCAATGCCGGGATGTGTTACCAGTAAAACGCCGACTTTCATTCGAGCTCCCGATGACGCAGCGATACATGTGGAAATTTATTACGCAGTGCGGCACTTAATTTTTCGGCCATGTAAACCGAGCGGTGCTGGCCGCCGGTACATCCTACCGAGATGGTGAGGTAATAGCGGTTTTGCGCATTAAATTGTGGTATCCAGGTTTCCAGAAATTGCAGTAACTGATTGTACATGTCAATCGATTCCTGGCGGGAATCGAGATAGCGGCGTACCTCAGGGTCCTGCCCGGTGAGCTCGCGTAAAGCCGGTTCCCAGTGTGGATTGGGTAAACAGCGCAAATCGAAAACAAAATCCGAATCACTGGGCGAGCCATTCTTGAAGCCGAAGGATTGAATCAGCAGTGACATTTCATGAGCCGGTTTTAACAGCACCCGTTCCTTTAACAGGCTGCGCAACTGGTGGATATTGGTGCGTGTGGTGTCCAGGCACAAATCGGCCGTGAGTGCGATGGGCGAAATTAAAGTTTGTTCCAGTTCGATGGCTTCTGCCAGCGGTATGCCGCGTTTGGCCAGAGGATGGCGCCGGCGGGTATCGTTGTAACGCTTGATAAGGGTATTGATATCAGCCTGAAAATAAATGACTTCAACGTCAATATTTTTGGTGCGAATATCATTGAGTATTTCATTGAAGCGCATCAGTTCTTCAACGCCACTGCGCGCATCGATGCCAACAGCCACTTCGTTGTAGATGCGCATTTGCTTGCCTGATAACTGTTCGATAAAGCCGGGCAGTAATCCCAGTGGTAAATTATCGACACAATAATAGCCTTCATCTTCCAGCGTATGCAGGGCAACGGATTTACCGGAGCCGGATAAGCCACTGATAATGACCAGTTTCATTTGTTGTTCCCGTTTATGTAATCCGTTTGACGTTTGATAAATTCATCGGCTGAATTGTGTCCGTGATCTGTGAGGATAAAATTCCGCACAGCTGCTTCTACCATTACCGCCAGATTTCGCCCGGAGGCGACAGGTAATAATATTTCCGGAATATCGACATTGAGAATTTTGCGTATGGTATGACTGCCGTAGAGTCGATCCATTTTCAACTGATCCTCGAGTGACATGTTCACCAGGTGAACGATCAGCCGCAAATATTTGTTTTGTTTGATGGCATTATCGCCGTACATGGCGCGGATATTCAACACGCCCAGGCCGCGTACTTCCATAAAATCTTTTAGTACGGGCGGGCAACTGCCGTTAAGCATTTGTGGGCCGGTGCGGGTAAATATCGGGGCGTCATCGGCGATTAGCCGATGGCCGCGGGTGATGAGCTCCAGCGCCAGTTCGCTTTTGCCAATACTGCTCTCGCCGGAAATTAAAACGCCATTGCCCATAACCTCCATAAACACGCCATGCACAGTGGATTTTTCGGCCAATAAATTCCACAGATAAAAACGTATGGCGTCGATGAGCGTGTTGCTGGGCATGCTGCTAACAAGCAGTGGTGTCTGGTTGGCGTTGGCGAGTTTAATGAATTCGGGCGGTGCATCGATATTGTCAGTAATAATGATGGCCGCCGTGCGGCGCGAAAATAATTGCTTGAGCATGTCGCTGTAGGAATTTTTTTTCAGACGGCGCAGATGATCCCATTCAATTTTGCCGATGACCTGAATGCGGTTGGGATGAATCAGATTGAGATGTCCAACCAGTGTTGCCTGGGCTACCAGTCGCAGATTGCGTTTGATAATTCGGTTTTCGTGTTGCTGGCCGGCAATCCAGCGCAGATCATGCTGGCTGCGCAGCAGTTTGAACAGTTTTTGCGGGGTTAGTTTGTCCATTTGGGGGGGCTGTCTCAAGCCTGGTTCCATGGTCAGGAAAATGGCGAAGCTTGCTCCCAGCCAGACAAATGGCGGAACAGCTCTTCGTTGTTACTGCATTGTCGTAATTGTTTGCAAAATTCCATATTGCTGAACATGCCAGCAAGGGACGCCAGGATTTGCAAATGTTCTTCGGTGTGAAATTCGGGTACCAGCAGGGCAAATAATAAATCAGTAGGTTGGCCGTCGGTGCTGTCGAAGTCGATAGCCTGGTCCAGTTTAATAAAGGCGCCAACAGAATGGTCAAGATCTGCGATACGGCCATGGGGCAGGGCTACACCATGTCCCAGTCCGGTTGAGCCTAAACGTTCGCGTTCGATCAGGCGGTTGAATATATCGCCATGATTCAACTCCAACGCACCCAATGCCAGTAACTGGCTGAGCTTTTCCAGCAGACGTTTCTTGCTGCTGATGCTGGGCAGACATATGACACGGTCGGGTGCGATGAGTTGAGTCAGATTCATGCTATGGGACTTTATTAATTACTCTTCTGTGGGAAACTCGTTTCGGCCTTTGTGGTGATCAGTGATTTTCTGTTTGTGTTTGGTTACCTGGCGGTCGAGTTTATCCATCAGGCCGTCGATAGCAGCATACATATCATCTTCGGTATTTTCAGCGAAGATGTTGTTACCGCTCATGTTAACGGTGGCTTCCGCCTTGTGACGCACGTTATCGACAGACAAGATGACATGGGTGTTACTCACCTTGTCGAAATGACGTTCGACACGTTCCAGTTTCTTTTGCACGTATTGACGCAGTGCGTCGGTTATTTCTACATGATGGCCGGTGAGATTGAGTTGCATAAGGACTCCTTGGGTCAGGCCTCAGTTGAGGCGTTTTCTCTCGTTGGATGGCGCGATAACCATGGCTTCTCTATATTTTGCCACAGTTCTGCGTGCCACATTAATGCCTTGTTTGACCAACAGGTCGGCAATTTTGTTGTCGCTCAACGGTTTGCGCGCATCTTCGCTGTCGATCAGTTTTTTGATCATGGCGCGAATCGCGGTTGCGGAGCATTCACCCCCGTCGGCGGTGCCGACGTGGCTGGAAAAGAAATATTTAAATTCAAAAACGCCGCGCGGTGTGTGCATATATTTTTGCGTGGTGACACGGGAGATGGTGGATTCGTGTAATTCCAGTTCCTCGGCAATGGCGCGTAATACCAGCGGTTTCATACCTTCTTCGCCATGTTCGAGAAAAGTGCGCTGGTGGGTAACAATGGAGCTGGCCACGCGCAGCAGGGTTTCGTTGCGGCTTTGCAGGCTTTTGATAAACCAGCGCGCCTCCTGCAGGTTGTTTTTCATGAAGGTGTTGTCGGTACTGCGATCGCCACGGTTAACGTAGCTGGCATACAGCGGATTAATGCGTAATTTGGGTGCTGTGTCGGGATTGAGTTCAACCAGCCAGCGCTCGTTAACCTTGCGTACAAATACATCAGGCACCACATAGGGTGCTGCCTGGCTGGCGATGCTGGCGCCCGGTTTGGGATTCAGGGTGCGAATAAAGCGAATGATGTCAGCCAGTTCGTCTTCATTAAATTTGGTAAATCGCTTTAATCGGGCGTAATCGTGGCTGCCCAGTAAATCGAGAAAATCTTTTACGATCAGGCGCGCGCCTTTGACTTCCGGCAGATTGGCATCGAACTGATCCAGTTGTAACAGCAGGCATTCCTTCAGATCACGCGAGGCAACGCCCACCGGGTCGAAATGCTGTATCAGATGCAGCACGGCTTCCACCTCGTCGAGCTCTACAACCAGCTCGTCAACCAGGCCGCCGTGTATGTCTTCAATACTTTCGGAGAGGTAGCCGTCATCGTCTATGGCATCGATTATTGCCAGGGCAATGGCGCGGTCGGTGTCGCTCAACTGGGTGGTTTGCAGCTGCCAGAGCAAATGTTCGAACAGGGCGTTTTCGTCGCCGCTCTGGTTTTCGAGAAATTCCTGGGCCTTGTCTTCGTCGCCCGGGCTGCCGGTGGCGGATACCGGCATGTCGTAGATATCTTCCCAGACGGTATCAACCGGCAGGTCTTCGGGGATGGTCTGGTTGTCGCTGGCGCCATAGTCGTTTTCGGCATCCTGGACCCCGGCCGTTTCCAGGCTCTCACCGCTATTGCTGCTGTAGCTGTCCTGTTCACTGGTGGGGTTGTTGCTGTCCTTGATGCGCTCAATGTCGGCCGATTCGGTGGCACCGCCCTCTTCATCCAGTTCCAGCATCGGGTTGGATTCCAGGGCTTCCTGGATTTCGGTTTGCAGTTCCAGCGTAGACAGTTGCAGCAGACGTATGGCCTGCTGTAACTGAGGAGTCATGGTGAGAGATTGGCCGATGCGGAGCTGTAGGGACTGCTTCATTATGCGCTGTATAGATCGTTAATTTTATTGGCCATATTTATTCGAATAGCGCTGTCATGCAGATGCTGTGCCATTTCCTGTGGACTTGGTGAAACTATAGCATCTTCAGAGGTGGAAGTTTTGACCCAGATAAACTTCTCGCACTTGTTGATCGGTTAAAACCGACTCCGGATTACCCTCGGCAATGACCTCGCCAGCGCTCAGGATATAGGCGCGCTGGCAGATCCCCAGGGTTTCGCGCACGTTATGATCGGTGATGATAATGCCAATGTTTTTTTCCGCCAGCTGGCGAATAATGCGCTGGATTTCCAGTACCGATATCGGGTCAACCCCGGCGAAGGGCTCATCGAGCAGTATAAAAGCCGGTTCGGCGGCCAGTGCCCGGGCGATTTCCACTCGCCGGCGTTCGCCGCCGGACAGGCTGATACCGTTACTGTCCCGGATATGGTCGATCTGTAATTCATCCAGCAGGTTCTGCATGCGTTCAAGGCGTTGAGCCTTATTCAGTGACTTGCGGGTTTGCAGTATCGCCAGAATGTTTTCACTGACAGTGAGCTTGCGAAACACCGAGGCATCCTGAGGCAGATAACCCAGGCCCAGGCGCGCGCGGGCCGGCATCGGCAAATGCGTGATGTTGTGGTTATCGAGCAATATTTCACCACGGCTGGCCGGAATCAGCCCGGCTATCATGTAAAAACAGGTGGTTTTGCCGGCGCCATTAGGGCCTAGCAAGCCAACAATTTCACCGCTTTCGACATGCAGCGATACGTCGTTAACTACTTTACGGCGACGGTAATGTTTAACCAGATGGCTGGCGCGCAGAATACTCATTATTTTTTTTCTGTATTGGGCTTAATGGGGGGAGTGCCATTGGCATCTGTGGCCCTGGTTTCCGGCGCAGTCTTCTCGGGCATGATGGTAATAGTGACTCGCGGCGGGGTGGCGTTAGAGTCGGGCGCTTTATTTTCGTCAGTGCCTGCTTTCACTACATTGGTCTGGGTATTGTAAACAATGTGTTCACTGGTGAAGCGGTTGTCGCGTTGTACCAGTACCGCATCGCGCTCGAGTATCAACAGGCCGGTACTGGAGTGGTATTCCATCTGCTGTCCCTGAGCACTGATTTCCTCGTTAAGGTCCGTGAGCTGATAAAAAGTGGCGGGCTGGCCGGTGATGGTGACTTTTTGCAGGCCCTGGTCGGCATTGCGAATACGGATTTCATTGCCACTGATACGCAGGCTTCCCTGAACAATGTGGACATTGCCCCGGTAGATGCTCAGACCTTCACGGTCACGAATTTCAACCTGATCGGCTTCAATATGAATGGGCTGTTCGGCATCCGATGTTTTGGCCATAGCGGCAGCAGGGAGCTGCAACAGCGCCAAAATCATAAATTTGTTCAGTGCATTATTTGGGCGGGGCATAGATGCCTCTCACGTTGGAGGTGAGTTTGAGTATATCGCGAGTACTGTCAAACACCATGCCGTTGGTATCCAGTTCCAGGGTGCTGGTGCTGACATGTGCCAGGTGGTCGGTTTCGGCGATTTTTTTCCGGGTGTCGATTTTCAGATAGCTGGTGTCTATAGCCAGGCCTTCCTGCTGGGGTGTTTGTTCACGACGAATTTTTACCTGATCGTAAAGATGAATGATGTCGGTTTCGCCATAGACGACCGCGCGTTCGGCAACAATAGACCAGTTGCCGCGTTCATCATGAATCTCGATATGCGGTGCGGTAATTTCACTGCTGTTATTGTCCGAATAATGTTGCAGCCTGTCGGCGCGGAAAACATAGGCAGGCAAACCCTGTTTATTCATTTGCGTCACGGCAAAACCATCCATGAAATAATCCGGAAAATGTTTTTGTTTTTGTTCGGGGACCAGGGTTGTTTCCTTGAATGCATCCTGCAGCCACAGAGTGATCAGCGCAAATACGATGACAATGGAGAGGCTTATGAATGTTTTCATGGTTGACGACTGGTTGTTTCGTCAGCGCTGAATCCGGTCACTACATTCATTTGGTATAGGATTCCAGTTTGTCGCGTAAAACACCTTTGGCTTCCATTATCATTTCACAGACATCACGGCCAGCACCACGGCCGCCACCGTGTTC
>JACPVK010000112.1 GCA_016191795.1 Gammaproteobacteria bacterium | reverse complement strand
GTTATTAATCATTACCCGCTGTTGCCGTATAACCTGTTTTGCCAGTGTTCGAGTTAAATCGGTGGTATGCGTGAGAAATTTGTCAAGACGCATCAGCGTTTGCCACCGCCGCCGGCACGTATCAAAATCATATCCATAACACGGTAAGGTAAAAAGCGTTTCAAATAACCAAACAAATAAGTTGGCACGGTGACATAGTAACGGATAGCGGGTCTGGGAGATTCCAGTGCATGGACTACTTTAGTTAATACAGCTTCCGGGCCCAGTGTAAAAGGTGCAGCAGCTCCTTCCTTGTTCAGGCGCAATAGCATGGATTCGTATTGTTGTTTATGTATGCTGGTGTCCAGATTAATAAATTTTTTGAACGCAGCGTAAGAATTACTGCGAAACTGGCTAAGAATGGGGCCTGGTTCAATCAGGCTTATTTTAATATTGGTGCCGTGTAACTCCTGACGCAGGGTGTCGCTGAAACCTTCAATGGCAAATTTACTGGCGTTATAGGCGCCGCGATATGGCATGGCTGCAAATCCAAGTACCGAACTGTTCATGATGATACGACCATGTCCCTGTTTGCGCATTACCGGTAATACCTGGTTTGTTAATTCAATCCAGCCAAATACATTGGTTTCAAATTGTGCCCGCATGGCATCACGTGACAGATCTTCTACAGCGCCTGGTAAACCAAAACCGCCATTATTAAACAGGGCATCGAGTTTGCCCTCGGTTTCAAATAAAACTTTGGACACGGCTGTTTTGATCGATATGGAATCATTGAGGTCGAGCAGTAAACTCTCCAGACCCTGTTCACGTAACGCCACGACATCACTTTGTTTGCGTGCACTGGCAAATACTCGCCAGCCTTTTTGTTTCAGGCCAAGCGCTACACACAGGCCAATACCGGATGAGCAGCCAGTGATGAGTATCGATTTTTGCATCGGGATAAATCCTTAAAGAAAATACCGGGTAATCAGCCACGGCTATACAACAAGGCGAAACTGACAGCTTGGCTGTTAGTAACATGCTGATTCGGGTGCTGGATGCCAGCGTTGCCGAATTAATGGCGTAATTATATAGGAAGTATGGAAGTGATGGCGTAAGGCAATAAGTTTATTGCCTTACGCAGAAGTGAATTAATGACTATTGTTCCGAGAGCGTAGACCAGCCTTGTATGCGGTCGCTGCTGCGACGGCCTTGACCATTGCGCATTCTGGCATGAGATGTTTGTGATGTCTCGTTTGGGTTCATGCGGCGACGCCTGTCGGCATTGACAATGTGGCTGGAATCGTCAAAACATATCGCTGTTGTTTGTGACCGCCCCAGCTGGGTCATGGCATAAGGTACCGGGAATGTCTCCAGGTATTCCTCGGGCAGGCTCATCAATCTTTCCTTGAAATTGTCCGGTGCAAACAACATGGGAATAATATTGTTGTAATAGGCGGCCTTGCTGGTCATGCGTAGTACGTCATTTTTTAATTGCACAAAGTCCAGGTTCTGTAGTGCGCTAATCAGGTGTTGAAATACCTGGCTGATATCGACACCATATTTATATTTGAATTCACCAATACTGACATGTGTAAAACGCAGCTTGCTGGTTAGCTCGCGGCATAATTCAAGTTCGGCATCCAGTTTGTCCATGGTAGCGAGCGGGAGTTTTCCCTCGTCAATTAAATGATAATAGGATTTCATGCTGCCGGTATTTTGATAAGGGCGCTGCGGTGCATAACCCTGCGAGCCTATACCCAGTGCCAGTAATGGCAGGTTGTCCCAGCGACGCAACTGGTGTCTATAGGAGGCGCGAGCAGGGTCTACAAAAATGTTTTGCAGCACCGGCACATAATTTCGCGACTTCAAATAATCTTCGGCGGCGGCGAACAGGCGAATTTTGTGTTCGTAATAAGTGTCTTTTGGCGGTTCGAAACTGGTTTTATATTCGGTGCGTTGTTTGTCAAGAGAATAAATGGAGAAACAGGGAACACCGATACTATGAAACTGTGACAGCGTTTTAATTAAGGTATCGTCGCTTTCACCTTCGAAGCCGTACATGGTGTCAACATTAACATTGCCCAGGATGTCGACGGCATGTGTTAATTCTGTCAGCGCCTGCTTGACTGAGTAGTCGCGGTTCATCGATGCCAGTAATTCTTCATTCAGGGTCTGGATGCCGTAGCTCAGACGGTTAACGCCCAGCGATTTCAGAAAATAGGATTTTTCCAGCGGCAGCGTACCAGGTGCGGCTTCCAGGGTGATTTCAGCCTGAGAGTCTATGTTGAAATGCTTGTGCAGATTCTCGAATATCTGGCCGAGCAGTCGATCATCCAGAAAGCTGGGTGTGCCACCACCAAAATATATGGATTCGCAAACCTGGCCCTTGAATTGTTCGGCATAAAGCGCCATTTCGCGACACAAATAATCCACATAGCTTGCGGCCATATCTATACCCTTGCCGGGGATGACAGCGTAATAACAAAAGCTGCAAAGTGATTTACAGAACGGGCTATGCAGGTAAATAGAATAACGGCCGGGGATAACGGAGGGTTTGCAGAATAGTTCGTGTGCCGTGGTGACTGGTTCGTGTTTGTTAAGTAAAGGGGGCGGGAAGGTCCAGTCGAAGCAGGGGAAGAAATCATTTTGTTTTTTCAGCAATTTACCAAGGCGCTGCTGTAAATCATCCGGACTGAAATCCAGGAGCTTGCCGGAGGATGGCGTATTGGCATCCTGGTGCGAGTTATGTGTTTTTGCAAATCGCGAGTTTTTATTGAACCAGAGCTGGATATTCTTCATTTCAGGTACATTTCCGATTATGACATTTTTATAAAATCGCACAGCTTGTCGCAGAACTGAAGGGGTATAGATCTAGTCCGGGTACTTTGCAAGTAAATGGAGTATTTATTTTGTGGACCGGATTTGAATTTTTTATGAATGACTCCATCTAATGCGTGCCGTAAAATGCGGCACATTAACGCAATGAGGTGATTAACTATGTTGGGTCGTATCGGACTGTTTTTGCTGACTAACCTGGCCGTTATGCTGGTACTGAGTATCACCATGCGTCTTCTGGGTGTTGATCAGATGCTGGCCGCCGGTGGTGGTATGGAAATGACTGGCCTGCTGATTATGGCGGCAATTATGGGCTTTGCAGGGTCGTTCATTTCACTTGCCATGTCGAAGTGGATGGCCAAACGTTCCATGGGTGTTGAGTTAATCGAGTCGCCCCGCAATAGTGATGAAGCCTGGCTGGTTTCGGTGGTGAAACGTCAGGCGGAAATAGCAGGCATAGGTATGCCCGAGGTTGGTATATTCCGTTCCCCGACTCCCAATGCGTTTGCCACGGGTATGAATCGTAATAATGCACTGGTGGCGGTGAGCACCGGTTTGTTACAGGCAATGAATCGTGATGAAGTTGAGGCGGTTCTGGGACATGAGATTTCACACGTTGCCAATGGTGATATGGTCACTAT
>JACPVK010000111.1 GCA_016191795.1 Gammaproteobacteria bacterium | reverse complement strand
CGTGATGCACATGGATATGCGAATGCCGCGAGCGCAGGAGGCGCCAGGGTCGTAGGACCGCACGCGCAGCGTAATCGGACGCATGTTATCTGTCGCCATCTGCCATGTGTCTGCAGGGAGCCAAAATCGAATACCTGTCAATCGGGGGTGCAATGCCAGGGCGGTATTATGTTTAAGCCGTGCCCGTGATCTGGATACACAAAATCTGCTGGGTTTGACGGAATGTTGAGTGTGGCGCGTTTCGAAATGTAATCATTCGTCCGATTACGCTGCGCGTGCGGACCTGCACAAGCTGTGTGTTAGTTAGTGAACCTGTGATTAAATCTGGTAGGGTGGATAAAGCGTAGCGCATCCACCACAGTAATCGGCGGATGCGCTGCGCTTATCCGCCCTACCTACTTGTCTCAGAAGCAATGAACCAGGCTTCAGATTGTGCACGGATGTGGGTCAGCCTTTAGGCTGATGCTAGTTCCATGATCAGGCGCAAAGCGTTGGCCTGAAGGCCAACCCACAAATAAACAAAACCCGAATCCATTTGCGTGATGCACATGGATGTGCGAATGCACGCGAGTGCAGGAGGCGCTAGAGCGGCGCATTTGCGTTTTCTTTTTCTTTTTCTTTAGTGCGTTGGATATGCTCTGCCAAACCAGCCGACTGCGTGGGCACGTTGTGTCCACCCTGCGGTTTTAAATTTTTAATGCCGCGACTTATCACGTGTTTGCCACATGGTTGTCGCCTGTTGCATGGCATCATCCGGTGTTTTTGCTTTTTCCATTAAACGCAATGCAATAGCAGCAGTGGCAATGATGGCTGCCTCGGCGTATTCGTCCTGTTCATCACCGCGCCAGATTTTGGGCAGGCGTTCGGGGCGCAGTACTTCTTCTTTCATGTGGCGTCTGGCAAATATTGGCGGCCATACTTCATCAAACATTTTTCCCTGGTTGTACGATGACACCGTGCATTCGGTATCCGGGTTGCGTTCGACTTCGCCGGCTTCACCCTTGAAAACGGCAAGATGGGTATCGCCCAATAACTGCGCAGCCTCCTGATGGGTTTTCTGGTAGCCGGGATGGAATATGGCCTGGATGGAATAAGGCGCATGCAGTGGGTTAATCATGCGGCCAACCGTGTGCACCGGTGAGCGCAGGCCGAGCAGGGGGCGCAATTCAATAATTTTTTTCAAACGCGGGCTGATGGTTTGCAATGGCAAATAACAGAAGCTGGTTTGTTTAATTTTCTCGCGTGCATCATCCATGGTGTGGCTGGTGGTGATGCCCAGATCCTGCAACACTTCCGAGGTGTACATGCGTCCGGCGGTGTGTCCTTCGGCGCCGTGCATGCAAACGCGTATGCCGTGGCTGGCGAGTAATAACGCACTCAATACATACCAGGGCGAGTGACGGCGTTTGCCGGCATAGGATGACCAGTCAAGATCGGCTTCGGCACTGGCCGGATATTGCAAATAATCGCGTACCGCACGCACAAAACCGGCGACTTCTTCCGGGGTTTCTTCTTTCACGCGCAACAACATTAAAAACGCGCCCAGCTGTTCCGGTTCCACTTCGCCACGTAACACCATGCTCATGGAGGCATAAGCCTCATCCTGAGTAAGTCCGCGTGAACCTTTGCGGCCTTTGCCAAGTATGCGTACGAAGGGTGCGAACAGGTGTTCTTCCGGTATTAACATGGGTGGCTCGTTTTAAAGATCAGGAATTTAAGTTCTGACCATTGTGATGAGAAACAACACAAATAAAACCAGCAAAACCAGCGGGATTAGCACAGCTTTCCAGTCGCCTTCGCCGGCTTTGGGGCTGTTTTGAATCATGTGTTTGGCGCGCGGCAGTAGAAAGACCAGCATGGCGCCCAGAAACAGCGCAGAAATAATTTTCATCCACATGTTAGATTCCATCGAATGCTCCGATAGCAGAAAAAACAAACCCCGGTAAACCGGGGTTTGTTAGAGATAAACAAAAAACGATTAATCGTCGCTGCCGAAAATACCCAGCAATTGCAGCAGGCTTACAAAGATGTTGTAGATGTTCAGGTACAGTGAAACCGTTGCCATGATGTAGTTGGTTTCGCCACCGTTAATGATGCGGCCGGTGTCAAACAGAATGAAACCGCTCATCAGCAGAATCACGACAGCAGAAATGGTCAGCGACAGTGCCGGCATAGCCAGGAAGATGTTGGCGATAGCGGCGATCAGTACCACGATTAAGCCAACCATCAACATGCCGCCCATAAAGCTGAAGTCTTTACGGGTGGTGAGGGCATAAGCTGACAGGGCCAGGAAGATAATGCCCGTGCCACCCAGTGCCGTCATGATGATCTGGCCGCCATTGGCGGTGTTCAGATAAGTGTTAAGTATAGGACCCAGGCCAAAGCCCATCAGGCCGGCAAAGGCAAATACCACATACAGACCCTTGGACGAATTGGCCGTTTTAGGCAAAACGAACCAGATCAGGCCAATGGCCGCTATAGAAGTGACCAGTGAAATGAAATGGGGGGGATTCACGACCATGGATACGCCGGCTGTGAGTGCGCTAAACAGCAGCGTCATAGACAGCAGGGCATAGGTGTTTCTCAGTACCTTGTTGGTGCTAAGGACCGAGGCCTGGCTGGAGGTGTATGAAATATTCTGATTACTCATATATGTCCTGTCTCGCGATCTTGGGTTAAGTAACATTAGCATACCATGAAGACCATGGTAGGCAAGTTGCCGACATTTCATCATGTGGGAGCAGATACTGGTTTTACAAGAGGATTTCGGGTATTCTGCCGCCCTCGCAAAAACCGTGCATTCCGGAAGGGTGGCTGAGCGGTTGAAAGCACCGGTCTTGAAAACCGGCGAGGTAGTAATACCTCCGTGGGTTCAAATCCCACCCCTTCCGCCATTTCCGTTCTACACGTTGTTCCTGCTGTGACGTCTGTCGCGGCTAACAGTTCAAATTTTCTCCCCAAAACAACATAAAAAATGCTGTTTTATCCTGATTAACATGACGCTTTGTAGTGGATTATGTGGCATCGGATCCGTTTTTTTGCAAAACAATTCAGTGTGATATGAAGGAAGCGGCTGCGGACGTGGCCGTTGCGTGAAGCGCGCATGATTATTTTCTCGGTTGGCCAGGAAAATATCTGACATTTGGAGTTGGTGACTCAGGCCTGGATTAAAAGCGTTAGCCTGAAGGCCGACCCACAGTGCAGGTTTGGCATTGGGGGTTAGCCTTCAGTCTAACGTTGTTTGCCTGGCTTATTTAAATAATTTGCTGCGCATAGTTTGTTAAACCATGCAGTCACGCAGGTCCGATTAGCGTAGTGTAATCGGACGAATTAACTCTCAGGATTAGATAATCCGTTTGCATACTCCATCAACTGATGCAATACCTTCTGTTTCGCGGATGTGATGGAATTATCCGCCAGTAACGTAGTTATTTTTAACTTGTATTCATCCAGTGTAATACTGCCGCCGCCATTTTTATCGGTGAGGCGTTGTTGTCGATACAACTGCCAGTTCGCCTGTTCATCGGGGTTTAATGTTTGTGGAAAGTTTCGTGCGCGATAGCGGAACAGCATTTCATCGAGCCGTGCATCATTAAAATTCAGTTTGAGATCGCCGAGCTTGTCCGCCGCTGTAGCACGAATTTGTTGCATGCGTTGCCGATCGGTGTCACTGAAAAACCCGCCGCTGTAAAGTGACAGGTCCGGGTCAGGTGTTGGCGGAAACGGATTGTCGCTGAAGACTTCACGTAATTTTTTGCGAATGGTGTCGATGTTATCGAGCAGGGTCAGGCTGTGTTTTAGATGCAGTGGCCTGTCTATGTTCAATCGATCAGCGGAAGCCTCATCCAGCGTATTTAATGGCACCACTACCGGACATTTGTTGATATGCACGGTTTTAACCGGAATGCGATCAACACCCTCTGCCAGTTCCTGACGTGGCGTGTAGATACGCGTGCGAATCTCATCGGCCGTTAGAGTGAGTAACGCTGCGGGGTCATAACGCAAATCGTAAACAATAATGCCGTTTTTATTGGTGGGGTGCGGTGCCACCGGCAACACCATGGCGGTGTTACAAACCGTGCCGGGAAACATATCCGATGCATGCAGCACCGGCGTCGGCTGATGAATGTTTAACAGTTCGGCAATTTTGTCCTTGCTGCGATGGGTGCTAATAAAATCATACAAACGCGGCTGTTTTTGTTTGATCAGGCGTGCCACCGCTATAGTGGCATAAACATCCGACATGGCATCGTGCGCCGCTTCATGTGCAATGCCATTGGCTTTGGTGATTAACTCCAGTCGGTTGGTGGCGATATTGTTTTCATCAACTGGCCAGTTAATGCCATCGGGCCGCAACGCGCGGGTAATGCGCACCATGTCAATAATATCCCAGCGTGAATTACCGTTTTGCCATTCACGTGCATAAGGGTCAAAAAAATTCCGGTACAGCGCATAGCGCATAAACTCATCATCAAATCGGATATTGTTAAAGCCGGCAACACAGGTATTGGGTTTGGCGAATTGCGCATGAACAGCGGCGATGAACTCATGTTCCGGAATGCCGTCTGTTAGAGTTTTTTGTGGCGTGATACCGGTCACCAAACAGGCTTCAGGTTGCGGCAAAACATCCGGACTGATTTTGCAGTACATGATTTGCGGATCAGCAATGATGTTGAGATCCATGTCGGTACGAATACCGGCAAATTGCGCAACGCGATCGCGTGCAGCATCCAGTCCGAAGGTTTCCAGGTCGTACCAGTAGAATGTTTTGGCGGAAGTCATGTGCGAATGTTAACCGGTTATCCTGCCGTTGAGAATAGAAATGTAGGAGCGGGCCATGCCCGCGATATGTTGTTTAAAAGATCAAGTCCGCAAATGAACGCAAATGAACGCAAATGAATGGGGGTTTGTGGGTTGGCCTTCAGGCCAACGCTTTGTGCATGTTCATGGAATAGCGGCAGTTGTAGGATGGGTGTAGCGCAGCGTAACCCATCAACAAAGTAGCAAGGTTCAAGTAGCAAGTAGCAAGTAGCAAGTAGCAAGCAAAAGCTTTTCCTTGCTACTTCGAACTTGCTACTTGCCACCTGTTATAAGCGATATCAACCACCAGAACAAAACCGCACTGGCGGTGAGACTTAAAACAATAGCCGGGCTGCTGGGTAAATCGGCCAGTGAGGAAATAATCAGTCCCGCGACATAGCCCAGGATGCCACATAAATAAGCCAGTAATAACTTTCTGCTGGCTGCTTTCAAACGATGTACTGCCAATGCAGGCAGTATCAGGCTGGAAAACACCAGATAAACGCCAGCCAATTGCACAGACGACGTTATTGTTATGGCAAACAACAAATAAAATCCTATACCGGTTTGCGATTTTTTATAGCCGAACCAGATTATTAATATTGCAGTATACAGAATGAGCGTGCTGATGATTTGCCCGTAACTAACCCAGAGAATTTGTCCAGCCAGAAGGTCTTTCAGGTGTTCACTGCCCTGTGGATTATTGGCGAGCAGTAATATGCCGATGCAGGCGGATACCACAAATGCAACGCCAATAATGGCTTCCTGTATGTCTGGCCAGTTACGTTCGGTCCAGCGTAAAAACACAGCTCCCAGAATGGCGCAGCCGGTGGCAATGAGTTGAATGCTGTAGTTGTCAGGTTCATCGATTAAAATGGATGCAAAGATGACGCATGCACCGGCAATTTGTGCGATGGCCAGATCAATAAAAATAATCCCGCGTTTTAATACCACCATACCAAGCGGTACATGCGTTGCGAGCACCAGAAGCCCGGCTATCAGTGCGGGGACGATAATGGATACATCAATCATTGCCAGTTGCATATCAGTTCACCAGCAGGCGAATGGTTTCGTCAAACAGATCAAACAAATTATTGACCTGACCATTTCCGCCTACGGTGTAGGGTAGTTCAATCGATTTGATGTTTGACCTTTCGGCCAGCCATCTGGCCGCACGCGGATTTGAATAGGCGGCGTGGATAACCTTGCGGATATTTTTTTGATCTACTGCCTTGATCAGTTCGGCAAGATATTCCGTTCCGGGCGGGATGCCGAGTTTGGGTTCCAGCGTGGTGCTCATATCTACATTCAACCAGTTCGCCAGATAGACCCAGTTTTTATGATCCACAGCGAACGATTGATGTTTGATAACCTCAGCCTGTTTTTCCCAACGTACAATGGCGGCTTTCCAGCGCTGATTAAAGCTGGTGTGGGCGGCGCTATAGGCAGACTGGTTTGTGTTATCCAGTTCCATTAATCGTCGGGATAATGCATTGGCGACGGATGCAATATTGTGTGGACTGGTGTGGATATGTGGGTTGCCACCTGCATGCACATCCCCCTGGCTGCGATCAACTGTCGATGGTTTTTCCAGCAGTTCGACATAATCTGCCGCCATGAAATATCCTGGTCTGCCCACCTGTATTTTTTCATTCCCGGATTTACTCAGCAATACAGGCAACCAGCCGGATTCGAGTTCGGCACCGGTGCAAATAATTAAATCGGCGCGGCGGATTTTTGCAATCAGGCTGGGCCGTGCTTCGATATGATGCGGGTCCTGTTTACCAGTCGTTGCTGAAAATACAGTGACCCTGTCGCCACCCAGTTCGGTGGCCAACGACGCCCATTCCGGTTCGCAGGTGAATATTTCAAGATTGGCGTGCGCACTATTTGCAGCAATAGTGCTTAATAAAATCAGGCCTGCAGTTGTCAATGTTTTCATGAATGGCTCCTCAGAACTGATGTGCGCCATGCGCACCCAGACTAAATGTGTATTGCATAAATATTTGTTGGTCGGTGATATCGGCAGCTGATTGATCACTATTAAATTGCAAACGTAAGCGGCTGTATTCGGATGGAAGCCATTCAATCATGGCACTGGCGCGTTGCGCATCGTGTCCATCGGTTATCAAGCCGATGTCGGTTAATACCGTTATATTGTCACCGGTGTTGTCTGCACTGACCTGGTCGATGCGTATGCCGGTGCGCCAGCGCGGTATGAATTGATAAACGGCCTGTGCATACCAGCCTTTTTGATCGCCCATACAGGTTGATGTGTTGCTGCTGATAGCATCGGTCATGACGCCATCTTCAGTCCGCTCAAAATATTCCATTTGAAATTTAAAATTCTGTTGCAGTGGATTGCCATCGGGTGACCATTTGTAAACAACATGCAGTGCATCAATTTTGCTGTCACCACTGAAGGTATTGTCATTGGCATCCAGTCGTTCGCCAATATTGCTGGCCTGCCAGTGCGATACGCCGGTTTGCCAGGCATGATCCGTTCCCATATCACCACCTATGGTAAATGACACAGTGGATGCGCCGACACCACCGTCGATATTGCCACCTGCCGGAAAAGTATTGCCGCTAAGAAATTCGGCACTGATTTGCATGAATAAATCAGTGGGTAACAGATAATTGATCTGTACGCCATCATCCCTGAATGTATCGCCAAACAGGGCGCGATACATTAATGGTGCGTCGGCAAAATCCCAGAGATGTGCATGGCGCGAATTAAGATAACCAAATGAAGAAAGAAAACGTCCGAATTTGAGGTTGATACCATGGCCGATAGCCAGGGATTCGATAAAAGCTTCTTCAACACTGGCGCCATCTTCTGCAAAGGCAAATGTTGCCTTGCCGGAGAAGTAACTGTCGATGTTGGAGCTAAGCACGAGTTCGGATTCGCCAATGGAAAAACCGGCAGAATTAAGGCCCGCTTCGTCACCTGGCTGGAAGCCGGGCAAGGTGTAGCTGGCTGGATCGTTTGAGTAATCACTGTAACGGCCATCGAGTATTAAACTCATTTGTGGATTGTATTCGGTACCGGCCGCCATAACGGCGGGTGCCAGCAAGACTGCAAGATAGCAGACTGGATAAATGCGTTTCATGTGTGCCTCGAAATAAAATCAATGCAGAAAATTGTGCAGGGTGGGCAAGCTTTTTTGCCCACGCAGTGATGATTCGCGTGGGCAAAAAAACTTGCCCACCCTACGGTATGGTTTGTAAATAGATTTGATCAGGTGCGAGGCGGAGCGCGAGAAGACAGAAAAATAAAATAGGCAGTTGATACGATAAGGTTATGACGAACCGGTTGTTCAGCCTGGAATGGAATAAACGGAATGTGAATAGCAGGTGTAACGAAGCCGGTTTTGTTGTGCTCAATGGCATTGTAAACGTCACACAAGGTGTCAGGGCTATGGAAAAAATGCGCGCTGGCATGCACCATGGCACTGTACTGCGTAACAACGAACAGCAGCAGGCCAAGGATAATAATGTGACGTTTATGGGTGGTGCGTATTTTCATTTTAGCTGGTGATGTGCCGGTATATATCCGCCACTTTTAGCGGTAACTTGTCGACCTCATCAATGACGACGTAGTTTGCAGCACCATACATGTGTTGTAAATAGTCACGTGCCTCGCGGTCGATGGTGATGCAAAAAGGGTGAACGCCTTCACGGCGGGCTTCCATTAAGGCCATGCGCGTATCTTCAATACCGTATTCGCCGCGATAGCCGTCGTAATCTTCCGGCTTGCCGTCCGATAAGGTAATTAACAGTTTAGTTCGCGCTTCCACATCGGCAAACAAATCGGTGAAGTGACGAATAAAAGCGCCCAGGCGTGTGTATTCCTGCGGCGTGTTATTGGCAATGCGTGATCGGGCGGT
>JACPVK010000110.1 GCA_016191795.1 Gammaproteobacteria bacterium | reverse complement strand
GTTTCAGGAATGGCATCAGGTAGCTGGCCTTGTGATAACTGTCCGGCAGCTTTTACCAGGTGGCGTATCGCAGACGTAACCCGGCGTGCGAGATACATACTGGTTACGATGCTTAACAGGATGCCGAATAGCAATACGGCTACAAAAAACAGTGGTGGTCTTGTGCCGATACGGTCACGAGAAAAACTTATATAAACAGGCGACTGGTTTACGGTAATGCGTGTCCAGTACCAGGTTGTGTCTTGCTCTGTTGTAAAAAACTTGATGTTCTGGCCTGATTGCCTGGTAAGTCTGGATTCAAGTAATAATACGTAGGGAAGGTAAACGCGGCCTGCCTGAGCCGGTTTCTCGTTTTGCAGGCGTATTTTATTTCTGTTGTAAAGTTGTGTTGCATATTGAGCTTGCCCTGTTGCCGACAACTGTTGCCATTGGCTGGTGGAATCAGTGATTAGATGTGTTAGCTCTTCTACAGAGTTATTGATTACCGGATACATTAAAAACGCAACGGCTGCCATGATGACCAGCAGTAAATAAAATAACAGTGCGGCAAATAGTGTCCTGAATATGTGTTGATACAAGGTGGGGGCTGACTTGTACATATTACTATTCGATATCCGGTGTGAATTGATAGCCTTTGCCCCAGATGGTACGAATGTAGCGCGGTTTGCCAGGGTCATCTTCCAGTTTTTTTCTCAAACGTGTGATGCGGATATCGATGCTGCGATCAAATGGATTACGCTCGTAGCCGTAAATTTTGTTAAGCAAAAAATCACGATCAAGAAGTTTGTTGGGATGCTGTATGAAAATGATTAACATATTGTATTCGCTTTCGGTCAATGCTATGTCTTCGCCATGTTTGCTAATAGTGTGCGTGTGCCGATTGATCTGGAATGGGCCGAAAGAATACAAATGCGCCGATTGTGTGTCGAGTTTCGGGGGGTGACGGCGTAACACGGCCTTGATTCTGGCGAGGAGTTCACGTGGGTTAAAAGGCTTGGCAATATAATCATCAGCACCCATTTCGAGACCAAGTATCCGATCAATATCCTGCCCGCGAGCAGACAGAATAAGGATGGCCGGACGCATCTGCGAATTGAGCCTGCGAATGATGCTCAGCCCCCCCTCACCTGGCATCATTAAGTCCAGTATCATCAAGTCATATATTTGGGTGGATAGCAGGGCATCCATCTCGCCGGCATCTGATGCGAGATCTGCAAGAAAGCCCTCACGCGTCAGATACTGTTGCAGCAACTCGCGTAAATCGGCATCATCATCGACGATTAAAAGGCGCTTTCTGGGGTGGTTGTCCATATTAGGGGTGGCGTTTTTCATCTCTCAAGAATAATCCATTGTTATCAGGATGTGTCTGTGAGAAACATTTTGAAACAATTTACTTTTGTATGGGATTGGCTTGGTCTACACTTCGTCACATTAATATGAATAGAAATGACAGGAGAATTTCCTTGGCTACTAATTTTCGACTCGGTTTTGCCATCCTGGCCAGCGTATATTTACTGGCTGGTTGTTCAAGTGACCCTTCTCCCTGGAGTCAGTCATCGTCACCCTGGGGCAATAAAGATGCATCAACCGAGGAAGTCGCCGCCGAAGAAGTTGCGCCGGAACCCAATGCTTTTGTTGAGCCGGTTATAGCACCTGAAGAAGCCTATACACCTATCGAGCCGGTAGTGGCTAAGCCGGTTGAGCCTGTCGAAATGGAAGAACCTGTTGTGGAAGCAGCACCGGCCAGGCAGGTTGCCATGGCTACCGGTGGTGACATCGCCAGCCAGCCAGCCGGATATTTTGCTGTGCAGGTTTGCGCATCTCGCACCATTAAACAACTGAGCACGTTTGCCAGGCGTCATAATCTCTCAGATCAATGGACGGCACAAACCACAGTCCGAGGTGAAACCTGGTATGTCCTGCTGGAAGGTGTTTACGCCACACGTGATGAAGCGAAGAATGCCCTGGCGCGGGTGAGTGGTCAGGTTGATACCCGGCCGTGGATCAGAACGATAGGTTCATTGCAGGCTGTCATGCAGTAAGCCGATTTTGCGGCCTGGCCTGTCTTAGACCAGAAAGCCCCGGTAGCAATACCGGGGTTTTTTTATGTTCGCGCTACCTAGATTAAAAATGTGTCTTCATGTGAATAGGGTGGTGAGCAGCAACACAGGATTTTGAGTGTGACGGTACCGGTATTTTTGATTTTGTGTGCGGTACCAGGGGGGATGCAAATCGTATCGCCCAGGCGCACGCTAAATCTGTCACTTGCCAGCGTCATTAAACCTTCACCCTGAGTGATGTGGTAGAGCTCCTCGCTTTGTGTGTGCATGTGGAGCAGGGTTTCCATGCCGGGCTCAACAACGGCCTCGGCCAGGCTCTGCGCGACATTGCCATGTTGTTGCGGATGCATGAGTTCGCGAATTTGCGAGCCATCCCTGGTTGTGTAAACGGTATTATCCTTGAAGTGACTGATTTTTATCATGGGTTGCCGAGATGTGGGTTGCGGGCTTTCAGATACTTGTTTAAATCGTCGATGTTAAAAACCGGCGGCAGACACATTGTGCCTTCACAGATATAGGCGCAAATATCCCCGGTTGATTTCTTGTCGGCAAGCGACTGGTTGGGTGTTATGTCATCGGCAATCGCAAAGCAGAATGTACGTGGTAAATACCACTGATTGATTTGCTGCTGCCAGTGTTTCAGCTCGGTGAGTTTGCCGCGTAAAATAATAATGACTGGCGGGTTGAGATATTCTTCAAGTGCGTTGAGCATGCTGCAATGCAAAACTGCATGCTGATTCATGTCAGCAGACGCAGCCTGTAATGTTTTTTCGGCGGCTGTCAGAAAGTGTGTGTTGCCGGTTAGAAACCCCAATCTTTGCAATCCAAGAGCTGCTATAGCGTTTCCCGCCGGCATGGCGTCATCACTGAATGTTTTGATGCGTTGTATCAGTTGCTCATGGTCGTGGCTGGTAAAATAAAATCCACCATTAACTTTATCCTCGAAATTATTCAGTATGGACTCTGCAATGGCGTTCGCCCAGTCAAGCATGGTGTTATCCCAGTGACATTGCAGGTATTCAATTATGGCAAGCAGCATATGCGCATAATCATCCAGATAGGCATTCAGATGTGTTTTGTTGTTATTGCTGGTTGCGAAGAAGCGGCCATCATGCCACATGGTTTTTCGTACAAACTCGAGTGCCTGGCAGGCAGAGGCGATATATTTATGATTGTCGGTCACACGACCGGCAAGGCACATGCCGCGTATCATTAATCCATTCCATGAGGTGAGTATTTTGTCGTCAGTGCCTGGTGCGATACGTTTTGCGCGTGCTTCAAAGAGTTTATTGCAGCAGCGGGATAAAACTGTACTGATTTCGTCTTCTGTTGTTGAGAATATACGAGCCAGTTCAGTGTCGCCCGCGTATCGGTGAAGATGCCAGCGATGCTCGAAATTGGCGGCGCGATCCAGGCCATAGCAGGCAGAAAAAACATCATAGTCATCGGCATCAATCAGCTTGCTAATTTCATCCCGTGTCCAGACATAAAATTTTCCTTCTTCGCCTTCAGAGTCTGCGTCTTGCGCTGAATAATAACCGCCTGCGGGTGATTGCATCTCGCGAATCGCCCAGTCTGCGGTTTGCCGGATGGTATTGTTGAATAATTTATCGCCGGATAACTGCCAGGCAAATGTGTAAAGCGGTAATAATTGCCCATTGTCATATAACATTTTTTCAAAATGCGGAATCATCCAGAAATCATCCGTTGAATACCTGCAAAATCCACCGCCTATATGATCAAATACGCCGCCCATGGCCATTTTTTTCAGGCTCAGATCGGTAACTTCAAGTATCGTTTGATCATTATTTTTCGGTGTGCAGGTTAAACACCATTGACGTAATGCGCGTTCGAGCATGGCCGGATGGGGAAATTTTGGCGCCTTGCTGAAGCCGCCGTTTTGATGGTCGAAGGCGGCCAGCAGCTGGCGTCTTGCCATGTCCAGCGGCAGGGCAGTTAGAGAGCTGGATGCTGCAGTGGGCAAATTATCTTTTATTAACAACTCACGTAATGAATTATTTTGTTGAGTTATATCATCCAGGCGCTCAGTAAAAATTTGATGCACATTGAGCAGCAGTTCACTGAATGACGGCATGCCGTAACGCCGCTGTTTCGGGAAGTAGGTGCCGGCGAAAAATGGCATGTGATCATCCGGGGTCAGGAAGACGGTTAATGGCCAGCCACCCGGGCGGCCTGTGAGTATCGAATGTGCATTTTGATAAATTTTGTCCAGGTCCGGGCGTTCTTCGCGATCGACTTTTATATTAATGAAGTGCTCATTCATAATGCGAGCCGTGTCATCATCTTCGAATGATTCATGCGCCATGACATGACACCAGTGACAGGCGGAATACCCGATTGAAAGTAATATGGGTTTATTTTCCTGTTTTGCTCTCGTTAAGGCCTGATTGTTCCATGCGTGCCAGTTAACAGGATTGTTGGCATGCTGTAACAAATACGGGCTGGTCTCGCTGGTGAGCAGGTTATCGCTGTTGTTCATGGGTTATCGTCTGGCAGGTTGTAAAGCAAATATACCTGAGCCTGGTTCATCTGGCGAACAGGTGTCATGTTTATTGTGTGGATATAGTGGATCCTTCATAATCTGCCGTCATTTAACAGGACAGATAGATATGAAGCTAATGGAAGTTTTAACATTCTGGTATCGCCGCATCTGGTACGTACTGGGTGATGAGTTGGGTTACTTTGCCGCGAGCCTCAGCTTTTATACGGTGTTTTCAATTATCCCCCTGTTCTGGGTGCTGTTTTATGTGCTGAGCCAGTTTGATGCGTTTGCCGTGTATTACTCCGGTATCAGGCAATTTGTGTTGTTGAATCTGGTGCCAGCCAATACGGAAACGGTTGCATCCTATCTGGATGCGTTTCTGGAGAATTCGAAAACCATGGGTGTCATGGGTTTGGTATACATCCTGTTTTCATCGGTTATGTTCTTTAATAACTACCAGTACGTCGTTGATAAAATATTTATTAAGGCTGACTACAGTCTGCTGCATGCGATCAGGACTTACTTTGTGCTGGCGTTTCTTATGCCGGTAACGCTTGCAGCCTCATTTTACCTGACTGATGTGATTCAGAATGCGGTTGGTAAATACGGTGATGTTATGCATTTGTTATCGCTGTTGTCGTTCTGCATGACCTGGGTGCTTTTTTTTGTGCTTTTTAAAGTGTCGCCCAATATGCGCATGCATTACAAAATTGTATTACTGGTGTCATTTCTGGTGGCAGGTATCTGGCAGATTGCCAAGACCTTGTTTGTGCATTACGTGATTTCCAATGAAATATATGAATCGCTCTATGGCTCATTCAGTGTGATGCTGTTTTTTTTAATCTGGATCTATTTCTCATGGTATCTGGTGTTGCATGGATTGCGATTATGTTATTTGCTGCAATATAGAAAGATCTATAGAGGTGTTATCAATGACTAGTTGTCCGGTTATCAGGCTGAAAAAAGATGAGGATCGCCGTATTCGTGCCGGCCATCTTTGGGTTTTTAGTAATGAAATTGATGTGGCTGTGACACCGATAGCGAAAATGTCGCCTGGTGAAATGGTGGCGGTGCATACGCATGGCGGTAAATTTCTGGCTTATGGTTACATTAATCCGGCATCGTTAATTTCGATACGTATTCTGGGCCGTGATCCTGATTTTTTACCTACCGAATCGCTCCTGGTGCATCGTATAAAAGTGGCCCTGTCCTTACGCGAACGATTGTTTGCCCAGCCATATTATCGTCTGGTATTCGGTGAGAGCGATTTTTTGCCTGGCCTGGTTGTTGATAGATACGGTGATTATCTGGTGGTGCAAATTACGACGGCAGGTATGGAGAACCTGAAAGAAGCGATTATTGCAGCGCTGGATAAAGTGTTCCGGCCAAAGGCTATTTTGTTACGCAATGATAGTGGAGCCAGAGAAATTGAGGGGCTGGCATCTTATGTCGAGTCGGCTGTTGGCGAGATGCCGGAAGAGATTGATGTGCTGGACACCGGTGTTCAGTATCGTGTTTCGGTTTTGCAGGGGCAGAAAACCGGCTGGTACTACGATCAGCGTATGAACAGGCGTTATCTTGCGGACATTGTTAAGGACGCGCGGGTACTGGATGTGTTTTGTTACGTAGGTGCGTGGGGTGTTAAGGCGGCGGTGGATGGCGCTTCCGAGGTGATCTGTGTTGATGCATCGGCTAATGCTCTGGCGTTTGTGGAACAAAATGCTCAGTTAAATAAGGTGGAGGCCAGAGTATCGGGTATACAGGGTGATGCATTCGATGCCATGAAGGCCCTGCGTGCGGATAAGGAAAAATTTGATGTGGTGGTGGTTGATCCGCCGGCCTTTATAAAGCGTAAAAAAGATTTCAAAAACGGACTGGAGGCCTATACACGCCTGAATCAGCTGGCAGTCCAGCTGCTTAATAAGGACGGTATTCTGGTTTCCGGGTCATGCTCGCATCACTTGCCGCGCCATGAATTACAGAAAGTCATGCTGCAGTCGGCACGGCATAACGACAGGAATATGCAGATTATCCATCAGGGTTATCAGGGGCCGGATCATCCGATTCATCCTGCCATACCGGAAACGGACTATCTGAAGGCCATATTTGCCCGGGTGACCATGGTGTAATAAAAATCTAACAAACCTGTTGACCTGAACCTCGAAGCCTATATAATGCGCGCCTCTTTGAGGGAAAGGTTGTAAGCAAACGGAAAGGTATAGCGGGGCCTGTAAAGGTTTTGATATACTGATTGGCCCGCCACTGAGCGATGCTGGTTAACAATGAGAACAGATAATTTGTGTGGGTGCT
>JACPVK010000109.1 GCA_016191795.1 Gammaproteobacteria bacterium | reverse complement strand
CCGTTGTGCGCCTGAAGGCGCACCTACAAATAACGGATGAAGATTTGTCGATTTATATTCATTCGGACATTCATCATTACAATGCGGGTGATGATGTTAGAATAGCCCACCCAAATTCCGAGCCTGTATCAATGTCTTTACCCAAACACCAGTTAACCTATTTGCGCGGTCTGGCGCACCACCTTGACCCGATCATTATGGTCGGCCAGAACGGCGTGACCGAAAGCCTGATCAAGGAACTTAACAATGCACTGAATCATCATGAACTGGTGAAAGTGAAAATCGCCGCCGGTGAACGCGATGATCGCGCCGTGATGATTGAACAACTTTGCGAACAAACCACATCCGAGAAAGTTCAGAGCATAGGCAAAACCGTCACCCTGTTCCGTCGCAATCTCAAAGCTCCAAAAATCGAATTGCCTAAGAAATAAAGATTCGACGCAGAGACACGGAGACACAGAGGAGATGTGTCAATAAAATACTCTGCGCCTCCGTGTCTCTGTGTCAAAATCTTTATTCATACCTAACTTCCCCTCGTTCCCACGCTCTGCGTGGGAATGCAGACAACCAGCCTGAAAGTTACTCCATACAACGCAACAGAGATCACTTTACAACTTTAAAGACTTCGCAATTCGCTGACAGAACCGCTATACGTTCCCACGCGGAGCATGGGAACGAGAAAAGATTCGACGCAGAGACACGGAGACACAGAGGAGATGTGTCAATAAAATACTCTGCGCCTCCGTGTCTCTGTGTCAAAATCTTTATTCATACCTAACTTCAACAATTTCCAGATTACGCACACCACCCGGCGTTTGTACCACGGCCACGTCACCTTCTGCTTTACCAATTAATGCGCGGGCAATGGGTGAACCGATAGAAATCATGTTTTGTTTGATGTCGGCTTCGTCTTCTCCGACAATCTGATAAGTCACTTCTTCGCCGTTGTCTTCATCAGCCACAACAACAGTTGCCCCAAAAATTACCTTGCCTTCGGCATTTACCGTGGTGACATCGATAATAGTGGCGTTACTTAATTTGGCTTCGATTTCCTTGATGCGGCCTTCAGCAAAACTTTGCTGTTCGCGCGCCGCATGGTATTCGGCATTTTCTTTCAAATCGCCGTGTGCACGCGCTTCCGCAATGGCATTAATAATGCGCGGACGGTCTTCGGTTTTCAGCTTTCTTAATTCTTCCTGCAGCTTGGCCGCACCGCGTACAGTTAATGGCACTTTATTCATGCTTTTATCTCCTTATGCAAATCCTGTAACCGATTTACATTATTTTCAGCAAGATATTTTAATGCTTCACAGGTGGCGCTGGCACCGGCCAGCGTCGTGGTGTAAGTCACCTTACGCTGCAATGCCGCTGCACGAATTGTATAGGAATCGGCAATGGCTTTTTTACCTTCAGTGGTGTTAATGATCAGGGCAATCTCGTTATTCTTGATCATATCCACAATATGCGGCCGCCCCTCATGCACTTTGTTAACCGTTTCACAGGGCACGCCCTGTTGTCTCATGGCATTGGCCGTACCACTGGTCGCTAACAGCTCAAAACCCTGGGCATGTAACTGGCGGCCGATTTCAACAGCCGGCAAATGATCGCGATCACGCACACTGATAAATACCCGGCCCTTTTCCGGCAAATCAACACCGGCACCCAGCTGCGCCTTGGCGAAAGCTTCACCAAAATTGCGGCCCACACCCATGACTTCGCCGGTGGATTTCATTTCCGGGCCAAGCAATGGATCAACACCGGGGAATTTCACGAACGGGAATACCGATTCTTTAACAGAATAATATTTCGGCACAATTTCTTTGGTAAAACCCTGATCCCGCAACGACACACCCACCATGCAACGCGCTGCAATTTTTGCCAGCGGCTGGCCTATGGCCTTGGAAACAAATGGCACGGTACGCGATGCGCGCGGATTAACTTCCAGCAAATAAATAATATTATTTTGAATGGCAAACTGGATATTCATCAAACCCACCACACCCATTTCCAGGGCGATTTTCCGGGTTTGTTCACGCAAGCCATCGAGTATTGGTTTCGCCAGACTGTAAGGAGGCAGCGAACACGCCGAGTCACCGGAATGCACACCGGCCTGTTCAATATGTTGCATGATGCTGCCGATTACCACGTCGGTGCCATCGCAAATGGCATCGACATCCACTTCCACTGCGTCATCGAGAAAACGATCCAGCAACACCGGCGCATCATTGGATACTTTTACTGCCGTGCGCATATAGGTTTTAAGATCGGTTTCGTTGTATACAATTTCCATGGCGCGCCCACCCAGCACATAGGACGGGCGCACCACCAGCGGATAACCAATTTCAGTCGCGCCCTGTATAGCCTGGGCTTCATTTCGTGCCAGACGATTCGGCGGTTGTTTCAATTTTAATTTTTCTACCAGCTGCTGAAAACGTTCGCGATCTTCAGCCAGGTCGATGCGATCCGGCGTAGTGCCGATAATCGGTGCGCCATTGGCTTCCAGTGCACGTGCCAGTTTAAGCGGTGTTTGACCGCCGTATTGCACAATCACACCTTTTGGTTTTTCCTTGTCGAGCACTTCCAGCACGTCTTCGAGTGTTAACGGCTCGAAATACAAACGATCGGAGGTATCGTAATCAGTTGAAACCGTTTCCGGATTACAGTTGATCATGATGGTTTCGTAACCGTCTTCGCGCATGGCGAGTGCGGCATGGACGCAGCAATAATCAAATTCGATGCCCTGGCCAATACGATTTGGGCCGCCACCCAGCACAACAATTTTTTCACGCTTGCTGGGGTTGGATTCGCACTCTTCTTCGTAAGTGGAATACATATACGCCGTTGAGGTAGAAAACTCCGCCGCGCAGGTATCTACACGCTTGTAAACCGGACGCACACCCAGTTTATGGCGGTGTTCACGCATGGCCTGCTCACGTACACCCATCACTGTCGCCAGTCGGCTGTCAGAAAAACCCTTGCGCTTCAGTCGGTACATTTCGTCTTTGCTGATACTGCTCAAATCTCGGCCACGTAAATTTTGTTCGTGGCGAATAATGTCCTCGACCTGCACTAAAAACCACGGATCGATAAAAGTCAGCTGATGCGCCTGTTCAACTGTCATGCCACGACGTATGGCATCGGCCAGATAAAAAATGCGATCGGCGCCGGCTTGCTGCAATTCCTGGCGAATCGTAGCCGTCACTTCTTCTTCCGACATGGCCGGATCAATAATTTCACTGAAACCATCAACACCAATTTCCAGACCACGCAAGGCTTTTTGCATGGACTCCTGGAAAGTACGACCAATCGCCATGACTTCGCCTACGGATTTCATTTGCGTGGTTAAACGACTATTGGCCTGCGGAAATTTTTCAAACGTGAAACGCGGAATTTTGGTAACCACATAATCAATCGCCGGTTCGAACGAAGCCGGAGTAGCACCACCGGTAATGTCGTTACGCAATTCATCGAGGGTGTAACCCACGGCCAGCTTGGCGGCAACTTTGGCAATCGGAAATCCGGTGGCCTTGGATGCCAGCGCAGACGAACGTGACACACGAGGATTCATTTCAATAATGGTCATACGACCATCTTTGGGATTCAATGCAAACTGCACATTGGAACCGCCGGTTTCAACGCCAACCTTGCGCAATACCGCCAACGATGCGTCGCGCATGATTTGATATTCTTTGTCCGTCAGGGTTTGTGCCGGGGCCACGGTAATGGAGTCACCGGTGTGTATACCCATTGGATCAAAGTTTTCAATGGAACAAATGATGATGCAATTGTCGTTACGATCGCGCACCACTTCCATTTCATATTCTTTCCAGCCGAGTATGGATTCTTCGACCAGCAATTCATGCGTTGGTGATAAATCCAGACCGCGACGACAGATTTCTTCAAACTCTTCCTGATTGTAGGCAATACCGCCACCGCTACCGCCCATGGTAAACGACGGACGAATAATGGTTGGATAACCCACCATAGCCTGTACCTGATAGGCTTCTTCCATGCTGTGGGCAATCGCTGCTCGCGGCATGTCCAGGCCAATTTCTTCCATCGCTTTTTTAAATTTTTCGCGATCTTCCGCCATGTCGATGGCGTGTTTGGAAGCGCCAATCATTTCGACATTAAATTTTTCCAGTATGCCTTCGCGGTCCAGATCGAGTGCGCAATTCAGGGCAGTTTGTCCGCCCATAGTCGGCAACAACGCATCCGGGCGTTCTTTTTCAATAATGCGCGCAACCGTTTGCCAGCGTATCGGCTCGATGTAAGTTGCATCCGCCATACCCGGGTCGGTCATGATGGTGGCGGGATTGGAGTTAATCAAAATGACGCGAAAGCCTTCTTCGCGCAGCGCCTTGCAGGCCTGCGCACCGGAGTAATCAAATTCGCAGGCCTGGCCAATCACAATAGGACCGGCGCCGATAATTAGAATGCTTTTGATGTCTGTGCGTTTAGGCATTGTTATATTCCAAAAAACAAAGAATAAGTCCGCAAATTGCGCCGCTCTTGCGCATCCTGCGCACGCGGCATTCGCACATCCCTGTGCATCACGCAAATGAACGCAAATGATTTCAAGTTAAATTCTCTCTGCTTCGTTGTAACGCCATGCGATACGTCGCACACCCAACCTGGGTGTACCAAAATTCAACAACAAACCAACTTTAATGCCTGTTGCTTTTAAATAATTCATTATCTGAGCTTCATGTTGTTTCGAAAAATCTGACAGCGCTTTTAATTCAACCAGTAGTTTGTTTTCAACAATAATATCGGCTACATAGTTCCCTGCAATCTGTCCCTTATAGATAACATCAATCGATTTCTGACGTTGAAACTCTATTCCGTTAGCTTGCATCTCAATACAGAGCGCATTTTCATATACCGATTCGAGAAATCCCGATCCCAGCTGGTTACTCACCTCAAATGCACAATTTAGTACCTGCTCCGATATCGTCTTTTCCATACTTCACTCCCTGAAAGTATTTAGGTTCAATTACATTCCACTTTGTGCCCTAGCACTATCAAAGCCCGCCCATATCCACTGTCATAGCGAGCTTATCTTTTACATTGTTTCGCTTTTATTTGCGTTCATTTGCGGACTTACGCTTTTCAATCAACTCAATAAAATGATCAAACACCGGTGACACATCGTGTGGACCGGGGCTGGCTTCGGGGTGGCCCTGGAAGCTGAATGCCGGTTTATCGGTACGGTGTATGCCCTGCAAGGATCCATCGAACAGTGAACGATGCGTTGGACGCAGATTGGCCGGCAGGGTTTTTTCATCCACGGCGAAGCCATGGTTCTGGCTGCTGATCATCACGGTTTTTTTGTCGAGATCCTGCACCGGGTGGTTGGCGCCATGGTGGCCGAATTTCATTTTCACGGTGCGGGCACCGCTGGCCAGGCCCAGTAACTGGTGGCCCAGGCAAATGCCGAATACCGGTGTGTCGGTTTTAAGAATCTCGCTGATGGCACGAATGGCGTAATCGCAAGGCTCCGGATCCCCGGGTCCATTGGATAAAAACACACCATCGGGTTTCATTTTCAGGACATCCGCAGCCTGCGTTTTGGCCGGCACCACGGTCACGCGACAGCCTCGATCCACCAGCATATTCAGAATATTGCGTTTAATGCCGTAGTCATAAGCGACCACATGATATTTCAGGCTGGCGGCATCGTGCTGTGTATGGCTGTTGGTGGCAACACGCCAGCTACCCTGTGACCATTGATATTGTTTGGCCGTGGTGACTTCTTTCGCCAGATCCATGCCTTTTAATCCGGCAAATGCCTGGGCCCGGGCGATGGCCTGTTTTTCGTCGATTTTATCGCCGGCCACTATGCAGCCGTTTTGTGCGCCTTTTTCGCGCAATAGTCGTGTCAGGCGACGGGTATCGATATCGGCGATGGCAACGGTTTTGTGTTTAAGCAAATAATCCGGCAGGGACATTTCGCTGCGCCAGTTACTGGCTATCAGGGGTAAATCGCGTATCACCAGTCCTGCCGCATAAACCTGGCCGGACTCTTCGTCGCCACTGCAGGTGCCAACATTGCCGATATGGGGATAGGTAAGCGTGACGATTTGCCGGGCGTAGGAGGGATCCGTCAGAATTTCCTGATAGCCGGTCATGGCGGTATTAAATACCACTTCGCCAACGGTTTCGCCGGCTATACCAATGGACTGACCCCAAAACAAACTGCCATCTTGCAGGGCTAACAGGGCTTTGTGACTCAAAATCGCCTCCGCGGACATACGAAAACGGGAGCATCGGCCTGGCCAATCTCCCGTTAAAATTGATTATCGTGGAACGGGCGGTATTCTAACAGATTCTCAGAACAAATCATGCACTAATATCACCCGGATCAGTGATGATTAGCAACGCAGACAAATCACGAATAGTATTTAAAATCAGATAGATAGAATTGATATAAAACAGAGAGGAACCCTCTGGACTGAAGGCTTTGGACAAACATCTTTCGTCAAAGAAAAAATGGCGTCCCCAAGGGGAGTCGAACCCCTGTTACAGCCGTGAAAGGGCCGTGTCCTAGGCCTCTAGACGATGGGGACACTGGTGTGTCTCGCTGCAGCCCCGCAGAAAATCCGGAAGGGTAGCCGTCAAGCGAGCGCGCATTCTATAGATGGCCAGAAATATCGTCAACTGCTTATGAGGTTTTATGAACTATCCGGTGGGGATTTCCGATAGGCGCGAGGCAACAGCTGCCTCCGTGAAGCTCACTCCCGATTCGATAGCAACCGCAAGCTGTGAAGCAAAAGATTTGACACAGACGACTGCACGGATGCAGGAGGTAGAGCAACGCAGGAGCTGTTGCCGAGACACTGAGACACAGAGGAGGTAATAGTTTTATACGATTTTATACTCTGCGTCTCTGTGCCCCTGTGTCTATTTTTAGCCATACAGGGTGGGCACAAACAGCGTATCCTGCCCACCCTACGGAAAGGCATT
>JACPVK010000097.1 GCA_016191795.1 Gammaproteobacteria bacterium | reverse complement strand
TGGATTCGGTCCAGGCAAATCCGAGGTCACCGCGACCACGAAGATCTACACGCGCGCCGCCATATTTATAGGTAGTACGTACTGTGCCATTCAAACCATCGGTTGTGGTTTGTTCTGAGACTACATACTTATCAAACTGGATATCCTGGCTGGGATACGTTGCTGTGGTGCCTTTGGTGTAAATACTACTGTTTGTAATGGGTATATATTGAATACTGCGGGTGACGCCTGCACCGTTATCTATACCAACCAGATAGTCTTCTACCATTCCGTTATGAGGTCTTATAATCCAGTGAGAATTATAAGCCAGCAGTAAGTCTGTTAATCCATCTCCATTAACATCCGCAACACTTGGTTTATTATCCCAACCTACATTATTAATTGTTGTTGGGACCAGTGTGAAATTATCCCCAGTAGATAACAGAATATTCCATACAGTGTTGACTGGATATATCAGATCCACTCTACCATCACGGTTATAATCAATCTGCATTGCTTGATCCCAATACAAAGTATTGAGAGTGGTTGCTATTTGCGGTCCGAATTCTCCTCCCCGATTCAGCCGAATATTCCAGACGTAATTATATGGATATACCAGATCAGGCAAGCTATCTCCATTAATATCCATAAATTTAGGATTATTTGTATAGCCAGTATTTGAAGTGGTTGTCGAGATCAGTGCTAAGGTAGTTCCAGTCCACTGTAAATACTTCCACACATATTCTCTTGGTAGAGCAATATCCGTTTTGCCATCACCATTCATGTCTACAGCCTGAGCATATTGCCAGGACACATTGTTAATTCCAGTATCTATAGCAGCACCAAAACCGCCACCTGTATTTAATCGTACATACCATTTGCTGTTATATGCCAACACCAGATCAGATAAACCATCACCATTTACATCTGCAATTTGCAGATTATTTTGATAACCCGCATTTGTAACGCCAGTCGATATCAATTGGAAATTACTACCAGTCGATCTCATAATCTTCCACACCTTGTCAGCTGGAAAAATAACATCCATTCGACCATCTCCATCATAATCAATGGCCTGAGAATATTCTGCATATACCGATGCAATTCCTGTATTGATATCATTACCAAATCCACTACCAGTGCTGAGTCGAATATGCCAGAATCCACCATATGCCAACACCAGATCAGATTTACCATCGCCATTCACATCAACAATTTTTTTATTACTGTCATAACCAATATTGTTAATACCCGTATCTATTGCATTAGCAAACGTTGAGTCCCCATTAGTCCAGGTAAAATTTGTATCTTTGACACAACCATTTACGCCGCCAACCCCAGCACATTTTCTGATTTTTGCAAGACGTGACCTGAATGTTGTATTGGCTGATTCATAGAGAAAACTATATTCATATATAGTGGCCGCATTAACCTTGGTAACGATTTTATTCAGCCTTTTTAAAGAACTGTTTTTAGATCCAGCCACATAACCCGTAAAAACATCCGATCTGGTTTCATAATTGAACTCTACTGTTGCATTGGGCAGGCTGTTGTAAGTCCCCGTATATTGAATAGTATTTAACCAATAATCACCATTCACACCATCTTGCGTGTAATTATAAGTAACATAATTTCCATATTGATCAGTTTCACTCTTAACAGCCCAGACACGCGTAACACTTTTACCTTGCGCAAGAATATTTGAATCCGCCGAGCCATATACTGTTGTAGTACCGCTGCGAGAAGTAACAGTAAATACATTATTTACATATTCAATTTTTGATGTTGTACCTGTTTCGGTAATATATTGATTGCCGCCAATACTGATCAGCTTCTGTCCATCCAGACAATACGCGTCGGTAGCATCATAATTGACACCACTGACAACACCCTCCACTGCCAGAGTTTTGTGGCAACGGGTTATTTCCGATTGAGCAGACAACACAAAGCCCATACCCAGCAAACCGTTCTCTGCCGAGCTGTCATATACAATTGAAACCTGGGGTTGCATGCCCGAAATACCCGGTGGTATTTCAACAGGTATGCTGTAAGTGGCGGCACCGCCGGGTGAAACCGAAAACTCACCACCCAGCGAACCAACCACTTCCGTCGAGTTGCCCGTTGAATCGGATGGTGGTTGATAGATTGGCACCAGATTAGAGCCGATAATATTTCCGTTAATGTCATATTGCATGGTCAGTGGATTTCTGGCCGAATCGAAGTAAACAACTGAAAGCACATTACCCTGTGAATCCGTCGCTTGCTGTAAATAAGTTGCACCCGCCAGGTAGGCACCCTGCGGGCAACCACTACCCGGCATACAAATCATCATGCCGGATTGCAGGCGGTTATTCACTATGGCTCGCTGCAATACAATAATATCAGCCAGATTTATAATTCCGTTCGGATTTCCCGCAGGGGCCACATCCGCCGCGACAATTTCCGCCGGCGTTGGCGTTGCCTTGCCCAGCACGAATTGTTGCAGCACAACATAATCGGCAATATCGAATTTACCATCGGGTGCACCGCGGGGAGCGACGTCACCTGTTAGCGCAAAAGCTGAACTTGCCGGGAATATAAACAGTGAAAAAAAAGATAATGCTATTGCAGCAGACGTAGCAAGGTTATTTGTATTCTGGATTGGCTTCATAAAATCATTTCCATATTAAATGCTAATCTCATCGTTTGGGGATGAGATTATTTAATAAATAAATTGCATTGTTATTCGAGGGTCGCCTGATACGAAGATGCAGTGGGCATGGATGACATCACATTACCACTGGTATCGTAATAGGTTACTGATGTTACGGCCGGCACCATTCCCGGCGTAAATTCATAGTCAGAATACGGATAGAGCACAATTGAAAATCTGGTCTGGAATGTTAGGGCATGACCCTGGTTAACGAAATTAACCGTATAGTCATCACCTGTGCGCGTCCAGAACATTTGCATTTGATGAGCACTGTTTTCGATGGACATATCATCTGCAATAACCTTTACATGATTTAATGGTATAGGCAGCCCGGTAGATTTAATACGTGATGGCGCGCTGACTTTTATTTCGGCTGCCGCAAACTCGACTTCCCAGGCACTGGCTAACGGGGGCCTCACAACAACCTGAGGCAGCGATTCCAGATCCGTTAAATCACCTTCCGCAACACCATATCCATTCGGGTTATACATAAACTTATTGGGCGAACCAGTTCCCGGCAACACCTCAATGCTTATAGGCGTGGTATTTACGCTTGCGCCCTGGCCCGGGTAATAAATACCTGATGTAGCAACATTGATTGTTGCAGCACCCACAGGCAGGCCAACCGGTAAATCAATCACAATCATTGAAAGCCAGGCGGAATGAGAGGAGGAGTAGGGTATGTTGCTTACAAACTCATCAAACGCGCCGATAAAACTGGTGTTGTCAGGCCGCAATTTAATAATTGAACGAATGGGAAGATTGATCGGATTAGCAAGACTGGGTGACGTAAATTGTGCTGTTGTATTGGCCCTGGTCATACCATCAGGCGAACCAACCGCCAGTGTAATGGTATCCCCGCTGCGAGCTGCCGTAGGAAAGGTTTGCACGGCCACACAGCCTTGCAACACTACTAACAGCATTGCAAACACAACCAGATAAGCACGCATTAACATAGACAGCTCCTTTCAATATTTTTTAGACGCAATAATACTTAAATCCGCAAGGACAGATGCATTGGGGGGAATTCAAATAGAATTAGCAAGGGAGACAGTAGCGACACGCACTCCATCGCAGAAATCTATATATTTTTCTACAGGCCCGATTAAGGGTATTATCATTTGTGCGGATTTATATAATAAAACATCAGGGTTAGCAATATCCCTCTCGCTATTCACTTGTAGCAACACCCATCATTAACAAATCATAAACCTCGGCCCCATCACTACTCACCCGCCACTTCACATCCAGGTCATACAGCCGCATCGCGAATTCGGTTTTTTGATTTATTGCTGCGTCCTGATAGGCCGGCCTGGGATCAATCCAGATCCGGCCATTGTGTTTTGTATTTCTCAACCAGTTCATACGCATGTGTTGTGAAGGATACTTTAAGTTGTGGCTCAGGTTTGATATTGGCATAACCCGCCACCGCATCACTCACCGCATCGACATAAGGCAAATAGGGCTTGATATCCAGTATCGGTGTGCCATCAACCAAATCCGCACCGATCACATCAATAAATAATTTCCCTTCCGCCTGACGCACCCTTTTTAACTCAACGACCGAAAGCCCGATCGGATTGGGACGAAACATGGAGCGGCTGGCGAACACGCCGACGCGTTCGTTGCCACCCAACCGTGGTGGACGCACGGTTGGATTCCAGCCCTGTTGCTGGGTTTGATGAAATACAAACATCAACCAGATATGCGAAAAACCGGTCAGATCACGAAACGCTTCGGGACGATTATAAGGCTCAAGAATTTCAATACTGGATTCGACTTTTACCAGGCCCGGCTGGCGTGGTACGCCGAATTTTTCCTTATAACAGGAATGAACTGTACCAATGGTATTGAATGTAAAGGATTGTGTCATGCCGGATCAACGCGTGTACTGGAGGAATTATTCACACGAAACCAGCCGGCGATGCTGTAGCGATGTTTGTTGGCCGGTAATACTTCATGGGGAAATTTATCACTCAGAAATATCACCAGGCGTCCGAATTCAGGCAGGATTTTTTGTAACACATTGTTACTTTCCGGGGCATACATCACCAGCTCGCCACCATTATCACTCGTCCAGTCTGCGTTCAAATATAACACCGTGGTTACAATACGATTGGTGTTGCCTTTGAAAGCATCAAGATGTGTTTTGTAATAATCACCCGGTGCGTAATGTGCGTAGTGGCATTCATAATCGAATATACCGATAAACAAGCGACGGTTTAATTCGCGACGCAGGCATTCCATCCACGCCAGATAGTCTTTGCCTGCTGCATTAGTATTATCAATCCAGCTGATTTCGTCCTTGCGTATCGCAGCAATTTGTTGCAGGTTCTGGTCGCGACCAACACCTGCCGCCTTGTAGTGATTGACTTCAGGTGCAATGGCCTGCGTTACCAATAAAGCCAGCAAACTTTCAGGCAATACATGATCCAGAATTATGTAACCTTCAGTCGCCAGGGCATCGGCGATTTGGTCAATTTGTTGTTCACTAATCATATTAATAGCCGTTGCATTATGACAGGGAACAGACCCTGGGTCAGTCCCGAATAGTACTTGCTTAAGACTGTAGGAGCGGGCCATGCCCGCGACAAAATCATGAAAGAATGGGTCCGCAAATGAACGCAAATAAACGCAAATAAACGCTATTAAAACAAAGGATTTATCTTTTATTTGCGTGCATTTGCGTTTATTTGCAGACTTCTGCTTTTGATTAAAAAGTCGCGGGCATGGCCCGCTCCCACAGTATCAGACAAGAGTTTTCAGATCTGTTGTCTATAGTTAATGTTTATTGCGACTGACTTTCACAATATTGGGCAACATGCCGATTTTGTCCATAATCCGGCCCAGTTGCTGCAAATCGCCGATTTCGATGGTGATGGTCATATCCGCAGTCTGCTCGGCTTTATTGGATAAGGTGTTAACACCAATCACATCCACTTTTTCATCAGCCAGCACTTTACTCACATCGCGTAACAATCCCTGGCGATCGATGGCTTCCACGCGCAACGATACTTCGTAACTTTTGGTCAGGCTGTCGCCCCACTCCACTTCAATCAAACGCTCGCGTTTGTCACGTTCCAGATTAATCATGTTGACGCAATCCTTGCGGTGTATCACCACACCCTGGCCGCGCGTAATAAATCCGATAATGTCGTCACCCGGCACCGGCTTGCAGCAGCTGGCCATGGTGGTTAATAAATTTCCCACGCCACGTACCCGCACATCTTCATGGCGAGCCGGTTTTTTAAGATTGGGTTTACGTGCCACCAGCGGGATAGCGTGTTCATCCCGCGGCATAAATGTGTCATGCAGGGCAGCATCAATCTGGCCGGTGCTGATATCACCATGACCGATGGCGGCATACATTTCTTCAATGGTTTGTAGTTTGAAATGTTTTAACAGGTCTTTGACATCAACTTTATGCAAATCCAGTCGATGAATTTCCCGTTCCAGTGCAGCCTTGCCATCGATCTGGTTTTGCTGAAAATCCGCCTGACGAAACCAGCTGCGTACCTTGGCGCGTGCCCGATCTGTTTTCAAAAATCCCAGATTGGGATTCATCCAGTCACGGCTGGGTGATGGCTGATTGGCGGTGAGCACTTCCACTTTCTCGCCGTTTTGTAATTCATAAGTGAGCGGCACAATGCGGCCGTTCACTTTGGCGCCGCGGCAGCGGTGGCCGATATCGGTGTGCACGGTATAGGCAAAATCCAGCGGGGTGGAACCCTGCTGCAAATCCATCACCTTGCCTTTGGGTGTTAACACAAACACCCGATCCGGAAACAGTTCGGTGTGAAAACTATCTACCAGTTCTTCATCTCGGGTTTCGCTGGGGTCGAGCAGTTTCCGCAGCGATGCAATGCCTTTTTGCAAATTGCGATTACTGCCGGAGCCTTCTTTATATAACCAGTGTGCCGCCACACCGTATTCCGAAAACTGATGCATGGCGCGGGTGCGTATCTGAATTTCCAGCGGCTTGCCTTCGGGGCCGAACACGGCGGTGTGTAACGACTGATAACCGTTTTCTTTCGGGTTGGCGATATAGTCATCGAACTCTTTGGCGATGTGCCGCCATTTTCCGTGCACCAGACCCAGGGCGACATAACATTCTGCAACTGTTTCAACCGTTATGCGCACGGCACGCACATCAAACAATTCCGTAAAATCTTTTTGCTTGCCCTGCATTTTGCGCCAGATGCTGTAAATGTGTTTGGGGCGGCCATATACCTCGGCATTAACGCCCTGATCTGCCAGCATTTGTTTAATGTCCTGCACCACATCACGTATGTATTGCTCGCGCTCTTCGCGTTTTTCCTCGAGCATTTTGGCCACACGTTTGTAAGTGAGTGGCTCGAGATATCGAAACGATAAATCTTCCAGCTCCCATTTGAGTTGGCCTACACCCATACGATTGGCCAGAGGTGCAAATATTTCCAGCGTTTCGCGCGCAATCCGCTGGCGGGTTGCTTCGTCGGCGCTGGCCAGTGAACGCAAACGCTGCACGCGAAACGCCAGTTTGATCAGCACCACGCGCACATCTTCCACCATGGATAACAACATACGGCGTAAACGCTCGGCCTGCTCCGGGCCGGTCATGGTGCTGACATCTATTTGAAAATCATGAATCCAGCGCAGGTTTTTAACCAGGTGATGAATTTCCTTGCCGAATTCTTTTTCAACCAGGCGGAAAAAATCATCATTCAATAAACGCGCGTCGCTGAGCAAGGTCACTATCAGCGTGGTTTCATCCACACCCAGCTCATTGAGAATCAGTGCCACATCCAGCGAACTGGGCAGCTCGCTGGGTTTGTCCTGTACATCCCAGGCAATGCGACAGGCACGGTAAACCGGA
>JACPVK010000096.1 GCA_016191795.1 Gammaproteobacteria bacterium | reverse complement strand
TGCTGGGTGAGGAACCACATGCCGTCGGACAAATACGGGAAGTTCACTTTGCCGTCGTTGTAAAATTTCATGTAATCGGGATCCTGCCAGGATTTGCCCAGGCCGTTGTCGTATTTGCCAAGGAAGCGGCCTTCAATGACTACGGCGGGCGCATTCACATAGGATTTGGATGCAATAATTTCGGACACTTTGGCGCGGTTGGCGACAGCGTCAATATGCATCGACGCTTCCAGCACGGCCATGATTAATGCACGACAGGTGTTGGGATTTTGTTGCGCAAATTCGAGTGTGGTGCCCAGTACTTTTTCGGGATGATCTTTCCATATTTCCTGTGTTGTTGTTGCCGTAAAACCAATGTTCTCGGCAATGGCGCGTGCATTCCACGGCTCGCCCACACAATAACCATCCATATTGCCCACTTTCATATTGGACACCATTTGCGGCGGTGGAATGGTGATGGTTTTAACATCCTTCATCGGGTTAATGCCTTGTGCCGCCAGCCAGTAATACAGCCACATGGCGTGAGTGCCGGTAGGGAAAGTTTGCGCAAAAGTGTATTCACGCGGTTCTGCGGTCACCAGTTTTTTCAGTGAGGCGCCATCGGTTACACCTTTATCTTTTAATTGATTCGATAACGTAATCGCCTGGCCGTTGTTGTTCAGCGTCATCAGCACCGCCATGTCTTTGGCCTGGCCACCTATACCCATAGTGACGCCATACATCATGCCGTACAGCACATGCGCGGCATCAAGTTCACCATTGGTGAGTTTGTCGCGCACGGCGGCCCAGCTGGCTTCTTTTGAAACCGTGACATCAAGACCGTATTTTTTGAATAAACCCAATTCCGATGCCATCACCACACTGGCGCAATCGGTGAGCGGAATAAAGCCGATAGTGAGTTTGGTTTTTTCCGGTTTGTCAGATCCGGCAGCCCATGCCAGGGAACTGAAACCGCCGGACATCATGGCGAGCCCAAGACCAGCCGCGCTCTTTTTAATAAAGTCACGGCGTGAATTTTTGGCTAAGGATGGTTTGGATTTGTCTTGACTCATTGAGGTTCTCCGTTGCGTAAGGCTGTTGTTAAGAAACGTATTGCAAAGCCAATGCCAAATTTTTAAAAGATGGATTTTTCACGGAAAAGCCGGCGCACTGATACCGCAAATAGTCTTTATTTGTGCAGCGCGCCACGAAATGGTGCATAGCCAGGCATACGTGCATCAAAAACGGGAGCGGAGTTTGGGCGTAATGGGTGCAAGTGATAACTGCGATGCACGATTTTGTGCGGGTGAGGAATGGATGCAGTCGGGAAAAAACTTCCAACGCAAAGGCCGCTAAGTTGTTGTGTCGTTGCGTAGGATGGGTGAAGCATCGCGTAACCCATTAACAAAGTAGCAAGGTTCAAGTAGCAAGTAAAAGCTTTTCCTTTCTACTTCGTACTTGCTACTTGCTACTTTTTTGATGGGTTACGCTGCGCTCCACCCATCCTACGAAGAATGATATGAGAGTGTGTATTTAATTCAGCTGCGTAGGATGGGTGAAGCATCGCGTAACCCATCGTCTTTACACTCCTTGAGGCGGATAGATGGGTTACGCTGCGCTCCACCCATCCTACGAAGACTGATTTGAAAGGTTGTGTATTTAATTCAGCACCTTAGACATAGAAATAAGATTACGCGCAATGTCACCGAGTTTGTTACCGGTATCCATAGCCATGCGCCGCATGGCGTTAAAGGCGTCATCCTCACTCATTTTGTGCGAACTCATGAGTAAACCCTTGGCGCGATCAATATCACGGCGTTCATTCAGCCGCGTTTCCAGTGACTCGACTTGCTCTTTTAAATCGTGAATGGTTTTTAGCATGCCCTGGGTTAACTCAAAACGTATGCACGCCACTTCAATAAAGCTCTGAATACGATCGGCCGATATGCGCCCGGTGATACAGGTGTCGGCACCGGCCAGAATGGTTGCGCGCGTCACATCCGCTTCGGCGCGATAAGCAATGACTATGACCGGGCATACGGGTCGTTCCCGCAGATTTTTTAACTGTTGCAATAAGTCATTGCATGGTCGTGTCACAACCAGCACCAGCATATCCGGTGGTTGTTGCTGGGTGGTGTATACCCATTGCGAAGTCAGTGGAAATGTCTGATTGACGGTAAAGCCTGCATCGACTAGTAGCAGTGCCGTGGCGTTTTGTTGTTCGTGACTTTCGTATACCAGCGTAATGTTCATGATGCTGTCCTGAGGATTGTAATCAGCAGTTTGCAAAGGCTGTGCCAGCTAAAAATGACTGAAAACCGGTGATACATGTTATTTTTTGAATCAGAACTGTGCATGACGAGTGCTGGGCGTGCCTATTTTGTGCAGACACTGTATGGTGGCAGGTCATGGCGATATAAAGCCAAAATGTTCATACGATGGTGCGACTGATGCCCTGGCTTGAGATGATTTTGTAGGTGCGCCTTCAGGCGCACAGTTTGTCCGATAAGGTCAGGCTTTATGCAAATGTGTAGTGCGCCTGAAGGCGCACCTACAATTAATGATTCTCTTCTACCACGTTTAATGTAGCCATACTGAGCCGTGGATGCAGGGATAATGGGATGACAATGACACCACGCAATACACTGCAACGCCTGCATAACATACTGCAAAATCGCAGCGTCGAAGGTGCGCAATGGCTGGAAAGAGTCATGGCCCTGTGTGATCAGGATGAGCCGGCATGTCATCGCGAGCTGAATTCAAAACGCATGTGGGGTGGCGCCGGTTCCATTGCCAACGAGGCGTTAGCCGATAATCCGGGCAGGGAGGCCTGGCTATGGCAGGCAGAAACGCGTGAATTTCGAGAGCTGATGATCGAGCTGGGTGAGTATATAAAGGCCAGGGGCAATGCCAGTCCGGATATCTCCAGCTGGTTACTGGCTTTTAGTAACTGGAATCAGTCGGATGTTTATTAACCCGGCGCAGAACAGTTTCTGATCGTTTTTGTGTGGGTCGGCCTTCAGGCTGACAAATAGCCTGAAAAACAGAGGAAAGGCGTCAGGCTGAAGCCTGACCCACAAGGGCGTACCGATGAAGTTGTTTGCCGGGTTAATAGTGGCAAGGACATAAGCCACGAAACTTATATTCAGGGCAATTTTTTCATACAGAGATGACTGACAGGCTGCACCGGCATTGTCGCGGGCATGGCCCGCTCCCACAGTCATATAACAAAGTGTGCGATTTATCATGCGGGCGGGGATTACAATTCGCCTGCAACTTTATTCATTCTACTATCGGTAACATTATGTCAAAACAGA
>JACPVK010000046.1 GCA_016191795.1 Gammaproteobacteria bacterium | reverse complement strand
GAGGCGCAGAGAAAACAGATGAAAACTCGGCGTCTCTGGGCCTCTGCGTCAAAATCTTCCGGCTTTCACGGATGGTAACGCCTTGCCACCTTGTGTCGCGTTAGTTTCAGAGTCATAAAAACAAACATTTGCGCTTTTATTTGCGTGTATTTGCGTTAAGCCTTTCTGTTTTGGTGAAATATTCAGGTTAGGTATATATTTATACGGCTCAACTGTATTTGCTATCTCCCCATAAATAATGCCTGCTCTGTTTACAGCCATAGCGCACAATAACAAAATGAAAAACAATAACATCAGCGTGATCGACTACCACCAGCGCAGCAAACACCGTTTACAGCAATACGCCAACGGGCCACACAATCTTGACTGGGCCACGCAGCCCAATCCATTTCGTGAATTCACCGGCTGCCAACAAATTGAATTACCGCTGGCGACTCAAATGTTCAGTGCCGGTTTTACAGAAATTTACCAGCGTGAAAAAATCCCCTGCGCAGCCGTTGATAACAAGGCCATCGCCACATTATTTGAACTGGCCATGGGTTTATCCGCCTGGAAGGTTTACGGTAACAGCCGCTGGGCATTGCGTAACAATCCTTCCAGTGGCAATTTGCATCCTACCGAAAGTTATTTCATAAGCGCCGGCTTTGACAACATCACTGCCGGCGTTTATCACTATCACAGTTATTTACACAGCCTGGAACAACGATGCGCCTTTAACTCGCCACCGGTAACCGACATGCTACTGGTGGGTTTGTCATCCATACATTGGCGTGAAGCCTGGAAATACGGTGAGCGCGCTTATCGTTATTGCCAGCACGACGTCGGCCATGCCATCGCCGCATTTGCCTGTGCAGCGGCAACACTCGGCTGGCAAATTGAATTGCTCGATAACACAGGTGATGAGCACATCAACTCACTGCTGGGACTCAATCGAACACAGGACTTTAGTCACGCCGAGCGTGAAGTCGCTGACGTATTGTTACAAATTCACACCCGGCCAGAACACATTACCGTGAATACAGAAGATCTGGTTAGATGCGCACAACAGGGCAACTGGTACGGCCAGGCCAATCGCCTCAGCCCGCCATCCCATATCGACTGGCCGGTGATTGATGACATCAGTCACAGCTGCGTCAAACCACAAACTGACAACGCACACTGGACACCACCACCCTTACCCAAACTGATCACCAGCCCGTCAGTACAAAGCGCCGTGACGATCATTCAACAACGCCGCAGCGCTCAGGCATTCGATGGCATCAGCACGCTGCCATTACAGCGTTTTTATCGCATGCTGGATTGCGTACTCCCACGCATCAACACACCACCACTGGACAGTTTGCATTGGCAAGCACGCATACATCTGGCGCTATTTGTTCACCGCGTTGCAGGCCTGGAACCCGGCTTATATATTTTGGCACGATCAGCCTCTGGCGAAAAAATATTGCGGGAAAATTTGAGCAAGGAATTTGACTGGAACAAACCGGAAAGCGCACCCGAACATTTAATGTTTTATCAACTGGCCACAGGCGAAGCACGGGATGCCGCACGCGTCATCAGCTGTCATCAGGACATAGCCGCCGACAGCGCCTTCAGCCTCGGTATGCTGGCCGAATTTGATAACACCATCGAGAACAAACCCTGGCAATATCGGCAATTATTCTGGGAAGCCGGCATGATTGGACAAATTCTTTATCTTGAAGCCGAAGCCGCCAATGTGCGCGCTACCGGTATCGGTTGTTACTTCGATGACAGCCTGCATGAAATACTGGGCATTCAGAATACGGTATTACAAAGTATGTATCACTTTACAATTGGTGCAGCCATCACCGACGAAAGAGTTGTAACTGAGCCTGCGTATGCGCATTTGAAAAACAGAAAATGAAGCGATTGCAGGTCCGATTAGCGCAGCGTAATTGGACGAATGTTATTCCAACAGGAAATACACACGTATTCTGACGCATAATGTCGCAAAGGCTGCTTGCATATTCGTTTTATCTCGCAGGCATCATGCGTCCGATTACGCTGTATTAATCGGACCTACGCGGGCTGCTAATTTAAAAATTGTTAGTCAGAATTATGCCCGTCAACACGCAGGTAAAAAAACCAGGCAGTATTATCGTCGCCCCAAATGATACATGGCACCCTGTACATTCAATGCCACCCGATCATGCGTGTTAAACCAGTCATGATGGACGCACACATCACCTCGCACCCAAAGTTCATCTTCAACAATTTTGTGCTCGCAATAGTATCTATCACCCATTAGCGTGCCCTCAACCAGCGCCTGTTGGCGATAGTGTTTTACTTTTGCCAGCGAATCGAACACGGTGTTGATGGTAATGGGGCCGATTTCGGTCATGCCCCAGTTGCACATGAATATGGCGCCGCGTTCGACAAATGCTTCAATAATTTCGAATGTCACACTGTCACTGCCACAGGCAACAAAGACACCGTTCAAATCCAGACGGTTAAAATTTTTGGTTTGGCGCAGCAACTCGCAATGCGTGGGCGTGAGATGAGTGTGCGTGAAACCTTTGATGTCACGCGCGAACGTAAACGCATTGAAAGGTTTTATTTCGACGATAGCTCCCACACTCCATGCTGGTAAGGTTTGTGCCAGAAGGCCACCGGCGTGTGACATGCGGCAGACGGTTAATACGCGGCTTTGTGCAGTGATGTTTTGGGCTACAAGCGCGACCTTGTTGGCGGCGTGCAGTTTTTCCGGTGATTGAAATATTATTTTTGGTGCGCCGGTGGTACCCGAACTTTTCAGTTCGAATCCATCCTGCATAAATGACTGCCAGTTATTTTCATTGATCATGTATAGGGAAATATACTTCTGTGACCTGCACTTCTATTAAAATCTTGTCTAATTCACTATTCCAGCACAGCGACAGACTTCACCTGTACCCAGATTGCCTTACCAACACTTAGCTGCAACTCATGCACCGAACGTCTGGTTAATCGCGACAGCACGGGCGATTCCCCTACTCTCACACGCACCAGCGCAAGGCCCGGATGTTTATCGTCGGCAATTTCTTCCACCACACCCTGCAATATATTCTGGATACTGGTACCGGTTTTTTTATCCAGTGCCAGGCTGACATCTCTCGCCAGCATACGCACGCGCACCTTGTGACCCAATGCCAGGCCTGTATCACGCACCCACAAACTGCCACCGGTAAATTCCACGCGCAGTAATTGCCATTGTGTATCACGTTCGGCAATCACCGTTTCCAGTATCACGCCGGCCTCTTCGCCCATGTACGCCGGCAGATCGAGACGCGCAAGGGTTTCGCTCATATTGCCTGATGTAATGACGCGTCCTGCATCCATGTACACAATATGGTCTGCCAGCCGTGCCACTTCATCCGCCGAGTGTGTGACATATAACACCGGGATCGACAGCTCATCATGCAATTGTTCCAGATACGGCAAAATATCATTTTTACTTTTTTGATCCAGCGCTGACAACGGCTCATCCATTAGCAATATTTCCGGGCTGGTGAGCAAGGCTCGGGCAATGGCGACACGCTGTTTCTCACCGCCCGATAAATGATCCGGTGCACGATCCAGTAAACGTCCAATACCCAGCCAGGCCACCACCTGATCGAAGGCAAGTTTGCGTTGATGTTCAGCCAGACGTTTGTAACCGTATTCCATATTACGGCGCACCGATAAATGCGCAAACAAACTGGCTTCCTGAAATACATAGGCCAATGGCCGCTGGTGCACCGGAATAAAACTGTTAGCGTCTTGCCAGAGCGCATCATTAACATGCAACACACCTTCCGCGCGTTGCAAACCCGTCATACAACGCAACAAGGTGGATTTACCGGAACCCGATTGGCCAAAAATCGCAGTCACACCCTTGCCCGGTAATTGTAAATTCACATCCAGCGTGAACGCGCCCAAAGTCGTTTTAAATTGTGCCGTAATATTTTTGCTCACGACACACCATTGGTTTTTTTGTTATTGAGTAAATACAACAATAACAACACAATAAAGGCGAAGCCCACCATACCGGCTGATAAATAATGCGCCTGGGTATAGTTCAGCGTTTCGACATGATCATATATCGCCACCGATAACACTTTGGTTTCGCCCGGAATATTGCCGCCAATCATTAACACCACACCAAACTCACCAATGGTGTGGGCAAATGCCAGCACACTGGCGGTTAAAAAACCGGATCGCGCCAATGGCACCACAACTGTAAAAAATGTATCAACCGGTGATGCACGCAAGGTGGCCGCCACTTCCAGTGGTCGCTGACCAATTGCCTCAAATGAATTTTGCAAAGGTTGCACAACAAATGGTAAGGAATACAAAACCGAAGCCACCACCAGCCCGGCAAAGGTAAACGGCAACACACCCAATCCCAACGATTGCGTTACCTGCCCCACCGCACCGTCAGGCCCGAGTAATAACAATAAATAAAAACCCAATACAGTGGGTGGCAACACCAGCGGCATGGCGATGATGGCCGCCACCGGTTGTTTATACCAGCCGCGCGCGCGTGATAACCACCACGCCAGCGGTGTACCCAGCAGCAACAGAATTAATGTCGTCATACTGGCGAGTTTGATAGAGAGAATAACCGGTTGCCAGTCGAACATAATCAGTCAACCCCATATCCGAAATCGCGAATGATTTTTCTGGCCGGTTCGGATTTCAAAAAATCTAAAAACGAAATCGCCGCCGGATTATTTTCACCGCGTGTCAGCAATACCGCTTTTTGATTGATCGGTGAATAATATTGCTCGGGAATATTCCAGCTACTGCCGCCCGATTTCCAGGCCAGCACCTGTGACCTGGCAACAAAACCGGCTTCGGCATTTTGTGTGGCCACAAACTGAAAAGTCTGGGCAATGGAATCACCCTGTACCAGCCTGCTCTGTAATGCCGACCACATTCCAAGATGCTGCAACACCTGTTGCGCTGCCGCACCATAAGGCGCGGTTTGTGGATTGGCTATGGCGATGTGCGCATAACGACTGGCCTTGAGATATTGCTCAGGGTGGGTTAACAAATCCGGTTTGGCACTCCATAAAACCAGCTTGCCGCGCGCATACGTAAAACGCGTACGGCTGACTGTCAAGCCGGCTGCGTCGAGTTTAATAACACTCTCTTCATCGGCCGCTAACAGCGCATCAAAGGGTGCGGCATGGCTGATTTGCGCGAATAGTTTTCCGGTAGACCCATAGCTGGCTTTTACCGTATGGCCCGAGGTTTTTTCAAATTCCTGGATCAGCGCCTGACTGGCGTCGGTGAAATTGGCGGCAATGGCAAGCGTGGCGGTTTCGGCTTGCGCCAGCTGTACGCACAGAAACAATGCCAATATGGTGAAAAACTGGTTCATGCATGGATCCGTTATGCTGTTAGCGCATATAAAAATATTTGACGCAGAGACACGGAGGCACAGAGTTATTTATTATTTTTAAATAAACTGAAAGCGCTGTGCCCAATGTTATTACCTGCAAAAGAGGCAGCCCATCAATCGCTTTACTCTGCGCCTCTGTGTCTCTGCGTCAAAATCTTCGACATCAAATGGCGATTTATTTCCTGGCATCCATCATCAGCTGTTTCATTTTGCGCACCGCTTCATCCATGCCGATAAAAACCGCCTCGGCAATAATCGCATGGCCGATGTTGAGTTCACGCACCTGGGCAATCGCTGCAACCGCCTGTACGTTTTGATAATTCAAACCATGGCCGGCGTTCACCTGCATACCCAGTTCGTGTCCCTGTTTGACGGCTCTGGTAATTTTTTCAAGTTCACTGCGTTGTGCCGCTGCCGTAGCTGCATCGGCATAATGTCCGGTATGAATTTCAATGGCCGGTGCGCCGCATCGTTTAGCGGCTTCAATTTGTCTGGCATCGGCATCGATAAATAATGAAACTTTGATACCGGCTGCCGCCAGGCGGGTGCAGGCTTCTTTAATACGAGATTCCTGTCTCAACACATCCAGCCCGCCCTCGGTGGTGAGTTCTTCACGTCGTTCCGGCACCAGGCAGCAATCTTCAGGCTGTACTTTTTCGGCAATGGCCAGCATGTCGTCGGTGACCGCCATTTCCAGATTCATACGCGTGAGCATCAACTCTTTCAAAGTCCAGACATCACGTTCCTGAATATGGCGGCGATCTTCACGTAAATGCAGGGTAATGGAATCGGCACCGGCCTGTTCCACACGCAGGGCGGCATGTACCGGATCCGGGTAGCGGGTGCCTCGTGCCTGACGCAGGGTGGCGATGTGGTCGATGTTGACACCCAGCAGTATGTCGCATTGTTCAGCCATAACGTACTCTCTCGTTTATATAAGGGCGCATTCTATACAAATGCCTTGCGTGTGGCACACATCTGCCACCTCTGCTATTGTCTCGGGCAATTGAAATAATGGAGTTTCTTCAGTGCTCAAACAGCGTATTGTGCGTTATGTATTGGGATTAATGCTGACTCTGGTATTTGTGGCCTCCAGTCACTGGCTACCCGTCTCATTCATTGATGCACTGGAGAATCAGGCCTACGACTTTCGCCTGCGCCTGACCCTGCCCGATCAAATCGATAAAAAAGTCGTCATTATTGATATTGACGAAAAAAGCCTGGCCGAGATTGGGCAATGGCCGTGGGAGCGCAATGTCCTGGCAAAAATAGTCGACAACCTGTTTGATTACTATCACGTCAAGACACTGGGCTTCGATATAGTCTTTTCCGAAATAGACGAAGACCCAAGCGATCAATACCTGGCCGAGCTCGCCAGCAGCCCGCTGAAAGACAACGCTGCCTTTCAGGCGGTTTACAACAAGGCTTACCCTGGCCTGCACCGTGATGAACAATTCGGCCGTGCGCTGGCTAATCGCAAAACAATTATGGGCATGGTGTTTTACGATCAGGAAGCCACCTTGCAAAAGGGCGAGCTGCCACCGGCCTTGCCTCAGTTCAGTCAGGAAATTATCAACAATTTTTCATTTAATAAGGCCATAGGCTTCACGGCCAACCTGCCCGTGCTGCAGAGTAATGCCTACAGCGGTGGTTTTTTCGATAATCCGCAACTGGATGATGATGGTGTGTTTCGCCGCGTACCGCTGTTACAAACCTACAACGGCCAGTTGTATGAATCACTGGCACTGGCCACGACTCGCGCCTACCTCGACAACAACAGCATCAAAATAGGTTACTCCGTACTCGACGAAGCACAGGGTATTAATTCACTGGAATGGATTTATGTGGGCGAGCTGGCGGTGCCAGTCGATGAACGCGCCGGCGTACTGGTGCCTTATGTGGGTTATCAGCGCAGTTTTGATTACATTCCCGCTACCGATATTTTAAACAGGCGTTTGCCAGCCGATGCCCTGGCCGGCAAGGCCGCATTGTTTGGCACCAGTGCCGCCGGCCTGCTCGACTTGCGAACCACGCCTCTGGAAAAGGCCTATCCCGGTGTGGAGGTACACGCCAACATTATTCAGGGCATACTCGACCAGACCATCATGCACCAGCCGGAATACATCATCGGCTTTGAGATTATCCTGCTGTTACTGCTGGGTTTAACCCTGACGTTTCTCCTGCCTGCCCTGTCGCCATTATGGAGCAGTGTCTCGGTTGCTATAGCCACTACCCTGGTACTGGCCATTAATTTTTATGCCTGGTCAGCCTTGCAAATGGTGTTACCGGTGGCGGCGCCCGTGCTGCTGGTGATACTGCTCTACGTACTTAATATGACGCTGGGCTTCTTTATCGAATCGCGCGGCAAACGTCATCTCGCCCACCTGTTTGGCCAGTACGTGCCGCCCGAGCTGGTGGATGAAATGGCCAGCAATCTGAACGAAATCAACCTCGATGGTGAAATACGCAACATGAGCGTGTTGTTCACCGACGTGCGTGGCTTCACCACTATTTCCGAAAACATGGAGCCGAAAGAACTCACCCGTTTCATCAATGCTTTCTTAACCCCGCTCACACGCATTATTCACACTAACCGTGGCACCATCGACAAATACATGGGCGATGCCATCATGGCGTTCTGGGGCGCACCCCTGCCAGATCCCCTGCATGCCCGCCACGCCCTCAATGCCGCCATGGAAATGATTGCCGAACTCGACAAACTGCGCGATGACTTCAAAAAAGAAGGCTGGCCGGAAATTCGTATCGGCGTTGGTGTTAACAGCGGTGCCATGAATGTGGGAAACAAGGGTTCCGAATTCCGTGTGGATTACACCGTACTCGGTGATGCCGTAAATCTGGGCTCACGTCTGGAAAGCCTCACCAAACAATACGGCGTCGATATTATTGTCGGCCCCGACACCCACCATCAGGTACCCGAATTTGAATACCGCGAACTCGACCTGGTACGCGTTAAAGGCAAGGACAAACCGGTGACCATTTACGAACCCATAGGCCTGGTTGAAACAGTGGATAAATCGGTACGCACCCAGATCAAAAAATTTCACCATGCCCTGCAACTGTATCGCACACAAAAATGGGACGATGCCGAGCAGGAAATATTTCAGCTGCACCAGACCGAGCCTGATCGAAAAATATACAAAATCTATCTCGATCGCATTGCCTTCTTCCGGCAAAATCCGCCCGACAAAAACTGGGATGGTGCCTTTACACAAACCAGTAAATAGACAAGCGCTGCGATTCACCCGTTTGGGTGAGTGTGCGCGTCACAGATTAATAAGCCTGTGCACAACAATAACACCCCGGAGTTATGCGGCCGACTGGCAAACATAACGTCAGGGGTGGTTCCGTGACTGGCATCACAACCGCTTGATGCCGGGACATGTAGGATTCACTGCACACCCAATCAGACCATGTCGATGAAAAACCGCCACTCTGAATTCGATGTCACCAATAGCGTTCAGGTTTCCAGTAGCCAGGCGGTGTGCGATGCCGTCTGCGACATTTTTCATAGTTGTTATCATCAGGCCAGTGACAAACTGATACGCCGCGCATTTGAAGACTTTGATAATCTGTTTGAAGGCCACTTCGATGGCTATCAACGTTGCGACACCTTCTATCACGACAAGCAACACACACTCGACATGACCCTGGCACTGGCGCGCATCATTGATGGCCATGAACGCCACAGCAACAGCCATCACACTTTTGGCGCCAGGCTCACCGGCCTGGCCATCATCACCGCACTGTTTCACGACTCCGGTTATATCCGCAAAAAACACGACCAGAAACATCATAACGGCGCCGAATATACCCGCATCCACGTTAGCCGCAGTGCCGATTTTTTGCGCAATTACCTCACCATGATTGGCCTTGATCAATACGCCGGCATTGCCGCCAACATGGTGCACTACACCGGTTACGAAGTGGCACCGGAAGAGATCACATTACCCGATCAGAAATTTCATTTACTGGGTTACATGATAGGCAGTGCCGACCTGGTGGCCCAGATGTCCGACCGTTGTTATCTCGAGAAATGCCGTGACCGATTGTTTCCGGAATTTTTACTCGGCGGCCTCACCGAAGCCCGCACTGAAAAAGGTGAACGCAAGATACTGTTTGCATCCGGCCTGGACCTGCTG
>JACPVK010000045.1 GCA_016191795.1 Gammaproteobacteria bacterium | reverse complement strand
TCCATAATGGGCACACGCTGATAGTGATATTCAACACCCAGCTCAGCCAGATACGGAATCATGGTCGACGGATCAAAATCGCCCGCCATGGGATCGACGGTCATGGCGCCCAGTTCAAAATTCACCGGCGCTATTTGTTGCAAATGATGCAGGATGTGCAGCAATGACAGGGAATCCTTGCCGCCGGATAATCCCAGCAGCACGCGATCCCCTTCGCGGATCATTTTAAAATCCGCAATGGCTTTGCCGACTTTCGACAGCAGGGGTTTGGGAGGTTTGATAAATTCAGCCATAGGTGCCGAACAATACAGGGAAACGAATTTCCGGAAAACACTAAAGCTGTGGATTTTTCTGACTAAAAAAAGTAAACCCCACCCAGGGGTCATTGGGTGGGGTTTAATAATCGGACTCCGCCGACAAGATTCATCCCTGGCTATGACTAACTATTCTGGCTTATTGCCGCTCCCTTTCTCCTGGCTGGTCTCCTGACCGGTATCTGTCGTCCTGTTCCTTATCCCTGGGTCCCTTCATCCTGATGCGTCCGGATCTCCCTGCATCCCTGACTCAGCTCCTTGCTTTCGTCTGACATTATTCTGTAGCAACCAGGTCATGATCAAATCGCATGACTCTCGACTGTTTATCAGATTTTTCCAGGTCCGATTGTAGGGAATTACCCCTGTTAATTATTTGGCATACTGGCGCCAGTGTTCCGCCAGTAAAATACTGCACGCTGCACTGACATTCAGGCTCTCAACCTGGCCGGAACCCGGAATCTGTAACCGCAAATCACCCGCAGCCAGCGCCCGCTTCGATAATCCCGATGATTCTTCACCCAGTAATATCAGTAATTTCTCCGGCAACTCGGTACTGTAGAGATCCACGCCGGCATGACTGGACGTCACGGCAACTCGAAAACCAGCCTTGCGAAATTCGGCCAGCAAGGTATCAAGTCGCGCATATTCGATGACTTCAACATGCTCAGCACCGCCTTCGGCCGTACGCACGGCCGCCCCCGAAAACATGGCAGACGCGTCACTCACCGCTATCGCCGGCACAGCGAAATGGGCGCAGCTACGCATGATAGCGCCAAGGTTATGCGGATTGCCGACATTCTCCAGTGCCAGAACAATTTGCCTTGGTTGTCGTCCATGCATTCGCAGCCATTTAGATACGCCCAGTGCCGGTGGTTTCTTGACAACAAAGCACACACCTTCGTGATGACTGGATGAGGTAATTTTTTCCAGCTCGGGATCACTGACAAAACGATATACCAGACGCTGCTCGGCACAGTATTTCATCACCGCGCCAAACCTGGACGCTATACGTTCCGCCAGATATACTTTTACCAGTGCATCACGCCGATGTTTAAAAAAATTCAAACAGGCATTGATACCGTAGATTCTGCTTTCTCCGCGTTTCTGGCTGCGCAAATCAAAATCTTTTTCCTGGGTCTCGTGTGTGGATGGTCGTTTTGGCAGTGCGGGTCGTTCACGCTCCTGACGCGGCCGATCACCCGATGATTTATCTGATTTTGCTCGATAGGATTTTGCAGCCGGTGGACGTTTTTGCATGATGGTATTCAACTCAGAATGATAAAGACCTAAAAAAATAAAAAAGTCGCCTGTGGCCAATCGTTAATGCATTGCTTTGTAAATTTCTCAGTTTTTCACAATTGACAGGCCACTGGTATCCGGCGGTGGCGGTGGTGTCACTTTTTTTTGCGTCGTCAGCAAAGACCCGGCCGGTGCGATGGATAATCCACTGATATCAGGAATGTCTACGCTAACTTCCTGTTTGGCCTGATTCAGATCACTACCAACGGGTGCTATACCCACCTTCATATCTGCAATTTTATCGGCGGTAATACTCAGCGGCGCAGTTTGTGGCGCTGGCGGCGCATTGGATGACACAATTTTTCTGGCGGGTTTAGGCGCAGGTGCTGCCGCCGGTTTTTCCGCAACAGGCCGGGGAACAGCGACTGGCGCCGGGGTAGTAGCGGGAGAACCTGAATCGCGCACTTCACAAATAGCGCCGGCGGACTTCATCGCTGCCTGATACTTTTGCGCCATCTGCTGATCAATCCCTTTCTTGATGACCACCGGGTTACCGGAAAACAAATGGGCAACTTTGGCGACATCGGTTTTAAAGATGGCCGCAACCCTGGATTTCACCTGTTCCGGCTCCGCACCGGGTACAATTTGCCCGGTAAATATTACTTCGAAGTTTTCGTTACTCATAATGACAACCTTTCTGTAACTATAATCAGCGTATGATCCAATAACAGCAGTATAGGGCACAATTAAAACAATGAAAAAACACTGTATCACCGCACGCATCACTCCCCATGGACGTCTCGATATCCTCTCGCAGCAAGAAGTTAATGATCTGGTCCGGAGCAGCTCTGAGGGTGGTTATTATGACATTTATCGCCGCTGCTCATTGGCCGTGTTGAATGTCGGCAGTGATGTAGACGATGCCAAAACCGTCCTGGCCAGATATAAGGATTTCGATATTCGCGTTATCCAGCAGGAGCGTGGCATCAAGATCGAAGCCATCAACGCACCCGGTAGCGCATTTGTCGATGGCAAAATGATTACCGGTATTCAGGAGCACCTGTTTTCTGTACTGCGTGATCTGGTCTATGTGCGTAATGAAGTAGAAGGCCGCAAGAAATTCAATCTCACAACGCAGGATGGCATCACCAATGCCGTCTTTCACATACTGCGCAATGCTAACGTACTGGTGCCGGAGAAAGACCCCAATCTGGTTGTCTGCTGGGGCGGTCATTCAATCAGCCGCAGCGAGTACGATTACACAAAAATCGTTGGCCACGAACTCGGCTTGCGCGGCATGGACATATGCACAGGTTGCGGGCCAGGTGCCATGAAAGGCCCGATGAAAGGCGCCACCATTGGCCATAACAAACAACGTATTTATAACGGTCGCTTCATTGGCATAACCGAGCCGGGCATTATTGCCGCCGAGTCACCCAATCCGATAGTCAACGAGCTGGTGATTTTGCCGGATATCGAAAAACGACTGGAAGCCTTTGTACGTACCGGACATGGCATCGTCATATTTCCGGGTGGGGCAGGTACCGCGGAAGAGATCCTGTATTTACTCGGCATGCTATTACATCCCGACAATAAGGATATCCCGTTCCCGGTAATACTCACCGGGCCGGCCAGCAGCGAAGAATATTTCCGCCAGATACATCATTTTATTGAATTAACCCTCGGCATCGAGGCCCAGCAGCGCTACAAAATTATTGTCAACGATCCGCAACTGGTGGCCCAGGAGATGAAGGCGGGCATGGAAACGGTACGTGAATTTCGACGTGCCAATTCCGATGCCTATTACTACAACTGGATACTGACAGTAGCCAACGATTTTCAGGTACCTTTCAAGCCCACGCATGAAAACATGGCCAAACTGGAATTTCCCCGGCCCGCCGCAAGTAGTCAGTGCCCTTGTGACTTCCAGCGCAAGCATTCAAATCATTTTTAACAATGATATGGAACCGGCCAGCGCTACCGATTTGGCAAAC
>JACPVK010000103.1 GCA_016191795.1 Gammaproteobacteria bacterium | reverse complement strand
CCACCAGCTGCTGCCCAGGTGGATGCGTTTCACTTATCCACCCTACAATATCACTTGAACCTTGCTACTTTGTCGATGGGATACACTGCCCTGCATCTGTCTGTCGAATTGCCGCAGAGCCACAGAGGCCGCAGAGAATGGCTGTCGAAAAATATCTCTGCGTAACCTGCGTCTCTGTGGCTAAAGCTTTTGGTCATGTTACAGTGTGATCGGTACCACTGATGCAATCTTTTTCACGATATCTACTTCCCACATCTCATCCAGTCCATTACCCTTTGCAGCACTATTGAAGTAACGGAGATTCCATGAGTTACAACGCCGATGCCATTGAAGTCCTGACCGGCCTCGAACCCGTCCAGAAGCGCCCCGGTATGTATACCGACACCTCGCGCCCCAATCACCTGGCGCAGGAAGTGGTGGATAACTCCGTGGACGAAGCCATGGCCAAGCACGCCACGCGTATTGATGTAGTGCTGTTTCGCGATGGCTCGTTAAGCGTCACCGACGACGGCCGCGGCATGCCGGTGGACATGCATCCCACGGAAGGTGTGCCGGGCGTGGAAGTGATACTCACCCGGTTGCATGCCGGCGGTAAATTCTCCAATAAAAATTATCAGTTTTCCGGTGGCTTGCATGGTGTGGGCGTGTCGGTGGTCAATGCCCTGTCGTACCGCCTGGAAGTGGGTATACGCCGCGATGGCAAACAATACAGCATGGTGTTTGCGCACGGCGCGAAAATCCAGGATTTAAAAGTGGTGGGCGAAGTTGGTAAACGCAATACTGGTACCACGGTGCGTTTCTGGCCGGAAGCCAAATATTTCGACAGCCCGAAATTCAACGTACCCCGTTTGCAACACGTGCTGCGTGCCAAGGCCGTGCTGTGCCCCGGCTTAAAAGTCACCTTCTCCAACGAGCTCACTAGCGAAGTGGAAGAATGGCATTACGAAGATGGCTTGCAGCAATACCTGCTCGATGCCATGAAGCAATACGAAGTGTTGCCGGCTGAACCGTTTATTGGCAGTTTCAGCAGCGCCAACGAAGCCGTGGACTGGGCACTGGTGTGGATGCCGGAAGGCGGTGAAATGCTCACCGAATCGTATGTGAATTTAATTCCCACGGGACAGGGTGGTACCCACGTCAACGGTTTGCGCACCGGTTTAACCGAAGCCATGCGTGAGTTTTGTGAAATTCGAAATTTATTACCGCGTGGTATCAAGCTGTCGCCCGAAGATGTATGGGACAAGGTCAGTTATATTTTGTCGGTCAAATTACAGGACCCGCAATTCTCCGGCCAGACCAAGGAAAAACTTACCTCGCGTGATTGCGCCGCGTTTGTGTCCGGCGTGGCCAAGGATACCTTCAGCCTGTGGTTAAACCAGCATATTGAAGAAGCCGAACGCGTGGCGTTTCTGGCGATTGATAATGCGCAAAAACGTCTCAAGGCCGATAAAAAAGTCGTCCGTAAAAAAATTACCTCCGGCCCGGCCTTGCCCGGCAAACTCGCCGATTGCAGTTCCACCGAGCCCATGCGCAGCGAATTGTTTCTGGTGGAAGGGGACTCCGCCGGTGGTTCCGCCAAACAGGCGCGTGATCGCCAGTTTCAGGCGATACTGCCGTTACGCGGAAAAATATTAAATACCTGGGAAGTGGAACCGGAGCAGGTACTGGCATCACAGGAAGTACACGACATTGCCGTGGCCATAGGTGTGGAACCCGGCAATGCCAATTTAAAAGAATTACGCTACGGAAAAATTTGCATACTGGCCGACGCCGACTCCGACGGTTTGCACATTGCCACGTTATTGTGCGCTTTATTTTTGCGCCACTTCCGCCCGCTGGTGGAAGCCGGTCACGTATTCGTCGCCATGCCGCCGCTGTTTCGAATAGACGTTGCCAAAGACGTGTACTATGCGCTCGACGAGGCCGAAAAGCAGGGCATACTCGACCGCATCGCCGCCGAAAATAAAAAAGGCAAAATCAGCGTTACCCGTTTTAAAGGCCTGGGTGAAATGAATCCCATGCAATTACGCGAAACCACCATCGCGCCGGACACGCGCCGCCTGGTGCAACTGGTGATAGATCCCGGCGATGACAGCAACACCATGATGGATATGTTGCTGGCGAAAAAACGTGCGAGTGATCGCAAGGCGTGGCTGGAGGATAAAGGGGATATGGCGGAGGTTTGAGGGAAGGAAAATATAAGTCCGCAAATGAACGCAAATGCGCCGCTCCTGCGCATCCTGCGCTTGCGGCATTCGCACATCCTGTGCATCACGCAAATAAAAGATATTACAGTTGTTTGTATAAGCGTTTTTTGTGGGTCGGCCTTTAGGCTGACGCTTTTGATCAACTTATGTGAATAAGCGTTAGCCTAAAGGCCAACCCACAATGGAGAAAGCCGTCTTCGCTTGTAACATTCATTACGCTTTTATTTGCGTTTATTTGCGTTCATTTGCGGACTCAATCTTTATTTTTATCAGGTAACACCATGTCACAAAACAATATGAACTTCGAAGGCGTAGAACAACAGTCCCTCGCCAAATTCACCGAGACGGCGTATCTCAATTACTCCATGTACGTCATTCTCGACCGTGCGCTGCCGTTTATTGGCGATGGTTTAAAGCCGGTACAGCGTCGCATTGTGTATGCCATGTCGGAGCTGGGACTGGATGCGGCGTCGAAGTATAAAAAATCGGCGCGTACCGTCGGTGATGTACTGGGTAAATTTCATCCCCACGGTGACAGCGCCTGTTACGAAGCCATGGTATTGATGGCGCAGGATTTTTCCTATCGTTATCCGCTGGTGGATGGCCAGGGTAACTGGGGTTCGCCGGATGATCCCAAATCATTCGCCGCCATGCGTTACACCGAATCGCGTTTGTCAAAATATGCCGAAGTGTTATTGCAGGAACTGGGACAGGGCACGGTGGACTGGTTGCCT
>JACPVK010000102.1 GCA_016191795.1 Gammaproteobacteria bacterium | reverse complement strand
TAATCAAGGATACGATTTCTTAATTTCGAGATGAACTTCACCAGTCCATTCACACCGAGAATCAGGTAAACACCTATGCCTAGCTCTACTAGAGTTGAAATGAGATTTATCACATAGGAATACTGGCTTTCTCCAAGATCAGCTCTTGAATTAACAATGATGAAAATGGAAATGACATAATAAACAAGATTTGGAATGGCATACGTCAATACGTAGACACCCAGCAATGTCAACCCGGCATACTGAATAGTTTTGCCGTCAGACTCCAGCTCTGGCGAAGATGAGGAAGTAACGGGTACAATTAGTTTCGCTATCGAAACGGGAAATTTAATAAAGACCAGCGAGAGCACTAGAGGTATACAATAAAGCAAAATCACCAGCGAATTAATTTCTAGCTTGTCACCTGATGCATAGCCTGGACCGTAAACTGTTAGCCACCCAGTAACGTCATTCAGAAGCTTTAAAAAAAGAAGAATGCCAAACAGTCTTATCCCAATAGCTGTAATCTCTAGCAATCTCATTATGTATGTTCCTTAATGACCAGTTATACAAACTGATCTGGCGTAATTACCACCCGGCATTCCTGTCTACCCAGCGCAAACTCAATAAATACCACGCCGATATCGGCAGCATCATCGCAAACCAGCTCCAGTCATCTATCAAAAACAATTTACCGACTATGGCCTGCGATGAAAAAATCTGCACCCATGGAATGCAATAGAGGGTGAATAAAACGGTTGCCCAGATTAACCACAATGCGTGTTTGCGTTTTTCGATACTGGAGAAGGCAAGGAAAACCCACATTGGCATTTTTTCATTTTTTTGCATACTAACTCCCTGATTAAAACAGGGTGGGAGATACCCGCCCTGTCCATTCATATATAACAATCTGGTTTTAGCTAATCACGCAATTGATGCGGCGATGTTTGAGTACAGGAAAATTCTTGCGGGTTTTGCGCAGAAAGTTCATGTCGATATCAGCCACCACGACACCGTTGCCACTCTGGATGCGGTTCAGTACTGTACCCCACGGATCGACAATCATGCTGTTACCATGTGTTTCACGTCCGTTGATATGAAATCCACCTTGTGCCGCGGCAATTAAATAGCACTGGTTTTCGATGGCGCGTGCGCGCAACAACGGCTCCCAGTGTGCCTTGCCGGTGATGGCAGTGAATGCCGAAGGCAGCACACATATGTCCATCCCCTTGTCGGCCAGGTTACGAAACAGTTCCGGGAAACGCAGGTCGTAACACACCGCCATACCGATTTTGCCGAAGGGGGAATCCACCACCACAATTTCTTCACCGGCTTCCGTGGTCTGGGATTCGTTGTATTTCTCGCCGCTGTCTTTAATCAGCACATCGAACATGTGTATTTTGTTGTAGTGCGCTACCTGCTCACCCTTGTCGTTAAACAATAAACTGGCAGCCAAAGACTTGCCTTCAGCCTCACCTTGCAGCGGAATCGTGCCACCCACCAGCCAGATGCCGTGCTTTTTTGCCTGGGCAGACAAAAACTTTTGAATGGCGCCCTTGCCTGCCACTTCGGCCTGTTTGACACGTTCCGGCTCCGACATCGCCATCAGGGCAAAATTTTCCGGCAGCACCACCAAACCCGCGCCCTGTTTGGCCGCATCTTCAATTAAGCGTTTTGCCTGATCCAGGTTTGCCTGGATATTGGGGCCGGAGGCCATTTGTACTGCTGCCACTTTGCTCATTAGTTACTCCCCTGAATGAGAACCATATAAATTGTATCGTCGGTACCGCTGCCCGGTAATGTTTGCATGGCGGTGGATGGCACACCCAGAGCCACCAGCCAGTCCATTAATTCATGCACCCAGATTTCGCCTTCTTCACCGCCCGGATAACGCAACTCAATCACGGAGCCCGGTTTATTCATCCAGTGTTGCATGAGTTCGGCTAGCTGCGGCTGTTTTAACAAGGCCTCGCCATGTCGTAAAGTGTCCCATTGTTCTGCGCGCAGAGCCAGTGAGAAATCATCGTCAGCCTGAGCTGCCCAGGCTGCCAGCCACAGGCAACAAAAAAGACTCGCCAGTAAACCCGTTTTACTTATCACAGACTGTCGTTCTCATTGTTTTTACTATTTTCCTTGTTTGCGTCCTGCGGCGCATCAAGTACTGTCACCTTCGGTTTATCCCAGCTGCCTTTCACCGTGTATTTATATCGTGCAATTCTATCGACGCGCAGCAACTTCTGGAAGACATGCACCAATACACCGGTAACCGGCCCGCCGGCAACCGTACCAATCAGGGTCAGTGTATTGCCCACGACAGGAACCACCGTGATGGTTTGATCAAAATCTTCCGTCACCAGGCCTATGCGCCCCTGCATACTAATTGCGGCCACCTTGCTATCGATTTCAAAATCACTGCTGTAGGCGTTGCCGTTAGCAAAGGTGTAATGCGCGGTGATGTCATCAAAAGCAAAACCTTCACGCATCTGTTCGCCAAAATCCAGCGATAACAGGGTGCGAAAATTAAATATACCAAGCAGGCGACCAGCCCCCGCCTCAATATGATGTATGCGGCCATTTTTTAAATGCATACTGGCATCGCCGGAAAGTTTGGCCCAGGAAAAATTTTGCGGCGCATCCTGCCAGCGCCAGTGAAAACTGGCCTCGGCTTCGGTTTGTTTCAGACTGTCGGTCAACCCCATTTGCGACAGTGTTGCCCCGAGATTTTCTGCCTTGACACTAAAATCGAAACGCGTTGCATGTGGCACACGCCAGGCACTGAGCCAGCTACCGCGTCCCTCCAGTGTAAATTGCTGGCCGCGCAGTTTAAGTGAATCGATTTCCATGCCGGTGCTGGTGCGATGTGTTTGCAGATTAATATCCCGTAATTGCACCTTGTTCCAGTCGAGTTGTGCAATACGCACCTGCAGTGGCGGAATTTTCCCGGGCAATATGCCATCGTCAGGCTGATCTTTCGTGGTTTGTGTGTTGGCTGGCTGACTGGCTTGCAGCGCAGCCAGATCGAGTCGTTCCAGATCCACCGTTAGCATTTCATCGAGTTGGAAGTCCTGCATAAAACTGGCGCGGCCGCGCAGCATGGCGCTATCCGCCGACACATTCCAGCGCAGGTTACGGCGTTCGGCGCTGGCCTCATAACTGCCGGCCAGTGCCGCACGAATATTCATATCACCATTTTTCAACACATCCAGAGCAAACCGCATCTCGCCCGGTTGCTGAGCCGATTTGGCAAGAAACAAGGGCATCTGGCTGGCCACACCCTGCATATTGCCACTGGCTGTGATAGCCACCTCCACCCCATCAGGCCGGGTTTGCATGGGGATATCCAGTGTCATTTGCCAGTTGCTGCCACCGGAAACCTGGTCTTGCCAGTCCGGCAAAGGTGCCAGCAAGCTGGCCAGGGGCGCAAAACCCTGTGCGGTAATGCGGCTGTGAGCTATGCCCTCAAGCTGTAATGGTTCAATGCGCAGCGCCAGTGGAAAATCATCCAGGCTGGCACGCAGACGCTCGGCTTCCAGACTGGCCTCGGTAAACCGCAATTCTCCGTTAACCCCTTTAAATCGGTAACCCAGATCAGGCAAAAACAACTCATTACCGGTCAGTGCCAATCGACCATCGACCCGTACACTATCCTCTCCCGTCAAAGGTATTTGTAAATCCAGATCCAGCGTGGCATCGCCAGCGGTTTGCATGGTACTGACGAAAGACAGCGGTTCTTTTAGCGGGCTCTCGCCCACAAAACGAATCATCTCCTGTAACGCACCGGCAACATTACCCTTAACCACCAGTTGTGCATTGGCCAGATCATCAATCGCCACCGTGGTATCGCCCAGTGTTGCACCCAGAATATGACCGGTTCCCTGATCAATTAACATGGCGCTGTTACGAAAACGCACGCGAGCTGCAAGCTGACTAATTCCCGGCCAGTCGGGCAAATATTCGAGCTGCCCGTTGCTGACATTAAACTGCGCCAGCATCACACCCTGATTATTGCTAAACGGAAAATCCTGTAACTGACCATAAAACAAAAAACCGCCCTGAACATCGGCATTAACCAGTGAGCGATCCAGCCACTCCACTGTGTGCTTATCCATGATACCGGTCGGCAGATAAAGACCGGTGTAAGCACCCTGGCCATGATCGTAGCTACTCACCAGATCCATAAATATCGGCGCATCTTTAGCCGCGATGACATGGATACGACTGCGTGTATTGATATGAGGAGATACTGCGGCAATATCAGCCGCGTAAATTTCAGTCTGGCTGGCGTTATGGCGCACATACATATCCGTGGTAATGCGCTGCAATTGCAAAGGCTGACGAAACAGATCCCTGAAATCCAGACTCACATTTCGACTATCGAGTTGTATTCGTGCCTGTTGATCCTGATATGCCAGCCGACCATCCAGACCTGTTACCGAAGGCAGCCCGTCCAGCTGTGAAACATACCCTGCTTCGGCAAATCGGCTGCTGAAAAATAACAACTCGGGTCGAAGCAATGGCAATTGCAAATCCACATCATACAAATCGCCATGGAGTTGCCAGGCCTGTAGTGGTGTATTCCAGTCAGCCGTTTGCTGCGGCAGAAAACTGTTTACCAGGCCCGCCAGATAAGACAGGTCATCAACCTTTAAATAACTGGCACGCAGGTTGAGCTGCTGTTGCTGTGTATCCATCTCCAGTGCCAGGGCGGAAGGCTGGCGCCATAACTGCTGGTTTCGAT
>JACPVK010000101.1 GCA_016191795.1 Gammaproteobacteria bacterium | reverse complement strand
GAAGCACTGGAAGCAGAACGTGTGCGGCGACTGGTGCTGGTTCGTCCGGCGGTGGAAGCCGGTGAGCGCCTGGGATTTTTACCGGGCGATCTGGCGCAGAAAATCGATCCGTATTTACGCCCCATGTATGACGCCCTGTATGAAATGCTGGGTTTCGAAAAAGTCGCCAAGCTGATCGAACGCAACGTGATTGAAATCGCGCCACTGGCATATATGCGTGGACGTACACTAAATGATGCCTTTATTATTCTGGATGAAGCGCAAAACACCACTTGCGAACAAATGAAAATGTTTCTAACGCGTATCGGATTCGGTTCAACGACGGTCGTTACAGGTGATGTCACCCAGGTAGACTTGCCGCGTGATACCAAATCCGGCCTGCGTCACGCCATTGAAGTGCTTAAAGATGTGGATGGTGTTGCCATGACATTTTTTACCGCACACGATGTGGTGCGCCATCCACTGGTGCAGCGCATAGTAAAAGCCTACGAACGTTTCGAAAATCAGGGTTGATATTGGTGTCTGTGCAACTTGATGTGCAATATGCATGTGAATCGCAAACCGGTTTGCCGAGTGTGGAAGATTTTCAGCGCTGGACAGATATAGCTTTGTGTGAAGCGGGCGATGCTGAAGTGGTTATTCGTCTGGTGGATGAAGCAGAAAGTCGTGAATTGAATCACCAGTATCGCGGCAAAAATAAATCGACCAATGTATTGTCGTTTCCCATGGAATTGCCGGATGAACTGGCCGCCACTGTCGATGAGATAATGCTGGGAGATCTGGTTATTTGTGCGCCGGTGGTGGCGCGTGAAGCAGCTGAACAAAACAAGCCGCTGCCTGCGCACTGGGCACACATGGTTATACACGGTATGCTGCATCTGCAGGGTTATGACCATATTGCCGATGATGAGGCCGCCGAAATGGAAGGCCTGGAAATAAAATTACTGCAACAACTGGGGATGGCTAATCCCTATGGAACTGACGAATGAGTGAACAGCCTGGCGACACGCAACTTTCCTTACTGGATAAAATCAGCCGTATTTTTCTTGATGTACCATCAGATCGAAATGAATTAATCGAGTTGCTGAAGAAATCGCACAAGCGTAATTTGTTTGATGCAGATGCCTTCGCCATGATTGAAGGCGTATTTGAAGTCTCCGACATCCAGGTACGGGACATTATGGTGCCCCGCTCACACATGGCGGTGCTGGATCTTGAACATGGTTACGAAGAAATGTTGTCGGTGGTGGTGGATTCGGGTCACTCACGTTTTCCCATGATTGGAGATGGCCGTGATGAAATCGTCGGCATCCTGCTGGCCAAGGATTTATTGCGCTACTGTAATCTGGATGAACGCAAAAACTTCGATATCAAGGATGTATTACGCCCGCCTATTTTTGTTCCGGAAAGCAAACGCCTGAATGTATTGCTGAAAGAATTTCGTACCAGCCGAAATCATATGGCGATTGTTGTCGATGAATATGGCGGTGTATCCGGCCTGGTAACCATCGAGGATGTGCTGGAACAAATCGTTGGTGAAATCGATGATGAGCATGATGATGCCGATGCCGCCAATATTCGTCGCCTGGGTATCAATCGCTATTCATTAAAAGCACTCACCGATATTGAAGAATTTAACGAGTACTTTGGCTGTGATCTCAGCGACGAAGAAAGTGACACTATTGCCGGCATGATTATGCGTCATCTTGGCCATCTGCCCAAGCGCGGTGAATCGGTGCAAATAGGTCGTTTTCTGTTCAAGGTTATGAGCGCTGATAGCCGACGCATCAAGCATTTGCAAATGGTGTTGCTGCCGGTGCCAACCAAAGCCGCTGAAGAATGAGTTGTGTTTAAAAGAACAAGAAAACGCAAATGCGCCGCTCTTGCGCGTCATGCGCTCGCGGCATTCGCACATCCATGTGCATCACGCAAATGTATTTTCGGGTTAGACAGAGCCGTAGCTCCGATTAGCACAGCGTAATCGGAGGATTTTCTTCCTTAGAGTAGTGTTCCTGCGAAACGTGATTGCCACCTGAAATTAGCCACCATGCATCTGACCTTTAATAAAATTATAAAAACCCCGTATTTTTTTCTTGTTAGCGCTTTTATAGCGGGCTTGTTGTTGCCGTTCGCCTATGCGCCGTATGATCAATTCTGGATGCTATTTCCACTACTGGGCTGGTTATTTTTTCTGGTGCACAAACAAACAGCTGGTCGTGCATCCATGCTGGGCTGGTTGTTCGGTATGGGCTGGTTTTTTCACGGCACACACTGGATTTATTACAGCCTGCACTACCATGGCGGTACGCCGCTATGGCTGGTTATCATCATATTGGCTTTATTGTCAGCGTATCTGGCGATATTTCCTGCATTGGCGATGTATGGTGCGCAAAAGTTATTTGCTGCGTCAACACGAGTTGTAAAAATAATGTTTGTGTTGCCTGCACTGTGGATGCTGAGTGAATGGTTGCGAGGCTGGTTGTTTACTGGCTTTCCCTGGCTGCAAATTGGTTATACGCAGATTGATACACCGCTGGCAGGTTATGCACCGCTGGTTGGTGGGCTTGGTGTGAGTTATGTGGCGGCATTAACAGCAGCCCTGTTAGTCATGTTATTTATTCAATCTAAACGACTGCCTGTCCTGTTCACGCTATTGGCTATCTGGCTGGGTGGCTGGCTGTTGATGCAGATTGAATGGGTTGAAAAAAACGGTAACACCCTGCGTGTGTCACTGATCCAGGGTAATGTGCCGCAGCAGGAAAAATGGGAATACGGCATGCGCGAAATGACCATGGAGCGTTATCGGCGACTGACTGAATTGAGCTGGCAGAGTGATTTGATTGTATGGCCGGAAACCGCCGTGCCAGATTATCTGCATAGAGTGCCGGATTATATTAACAATCTTCGTTTGCGTGCCGAGCAGGAAAATAGTGAAGTGCTGTTTGGTATTTTTACCGGTAATCGGGAACAGCGACTGTATTACAACAGCGTTGTCAGTTTACGCGACGGTATTTATCGGAAGCGACATCTGGTGCCACTGGGTGAATATTTTCCATTTCGTACAGTGATGGATTTTTTCAGGCGCTGGATAAACATACCTATGTCAGATATTGCATCGGCCGGATTTGACCAGGAATTGGTGACGGTTGCCGGTCACAAGGTGGGAATTAATATCTGTTTCGAAGACGCATTCGATCGTGATGTGATTCGTGATGTACCCGAGGCGGCGTTGCTGGTTAATGTCAGCAATGATGCCTGGTTTGAAGATTCGATAGAGCCCTGGCAACATCACCAGATAGCGCGCATGCGTGCACTGGAAGCCGGGCGCTATTTATTGCGTTCAACCAATACCGGCGTGTCATCCGTTATTGATCACAAGGGAAGAGTTGTGGCGCAATCACCACAATTCCAGACTCATGTGTTGAATGCGGATGTGCAGCCCTTGCAGGGTAGAACGCCTTATGCCTTGTGGCGGAATTATTTATTGATGGTTTTGGTGTTGGGAGCGCTGGTTTTGGTTTTCAGGAAGTTTAATAAAAGCCGGTAGGGGTTCATGGCGGTTTTGATTTCTCGTTCCCACGCTCTGCGTGGGAACGAGAACGAGCGAGGGCGGAATAAGCTTTCAGCGCCAGGTGCTAGTACAGTAAACAATGCAATCACACATCTGCATTCCCACGCAGAGCGTGGGAACGAGAAGTATCCCTGTGCATCACGCAAATGAACGCTAATAAGGCAAAAAACAAAAACTATTTTTGCTTTTCATTTGCGTGTATTTGCGGACTTATGCTTTTAACAGCCATATCGCGGGCATGGCCCGCTCCTGCAGGTGTCGTTCAGATTCTTCTGATGGCCGCCTGCAACAGCTGCGTATAACCCAGATCCAGAACCGTAAAGATAACCCGCGCCGAAAATATTTCGCCTTTATGTTGTTTGAGCAGCCACTCAAACTGATGTTCGCCGTGTTTGTAAGCGGCGGAAATATGATGGCTGATGGCGAGGAATGAATCTTCGCCATTGGTTTGTTTGTCTGGCGACAAATCGGATAGCTGCAGTTTCTTGAATGCCTCGATGGAAGCCACATTAAATAATTGCAGCGCGGCGCGATTGCATTGCATGACTTTTTCACCATTCAGTATCAATATGGCATCAGCTGAAGATTCAAACAGGCGGTTGTATCTGGTTTCGGATTGCTGCAGGTCGAGTTGTGTACGCTTGAGTTGTTCGACCGTAGTTGCCAGTGTGTCACGTTCGATTTTTAGTTCATCAAAGGCACGGTCAAGTTGTCGGCTCATGCTGTTGAGTAGTTTTCCGAGTTGTCCCAGTTCATCTTTGCCGGTGATGTCTGTCTGAATATTCAACTGACCTGCAGCCAGCAGGTTTATATGGGCAATGAGGCGTTTAAAGGGTTTGGTAAAGCTGCTGACAAGATGATTAGTTAGTATCAGGGTGATAAAAATAATACTCAGGGCGCTGATCCAGCGTAGCCTTTCCAGAGATAAATCTTTTCTTACGATATATTTTTCCAGGCGACGATCAATGGCCTGTATCTGCTGGGTAATTTCGCTTTCTGTTTTGGTCAGGGTTTCAGAGAGTTTTTGTTTGCGATTTAACAGACTGGTGTAGGTGTCCATGTTTTTATCAGGTTGTTGTTCCATGGCGCTCACTTTTGCACCGGCCATGGCAAAATCGGTGAACTGCTTTTGATAGGCATCGAGCTGTTCGGTCAGTAACCGGATTTCGCCAAATTTTGCAGTGGCCTGCAACGGGTGGAGTTTCTCACGGGTCAGGTCTATTTGTTTGAATGCTTTTTCAATGAATTGCGGGTTATCGGGATGTGCGCGTACTTCTATCTGGGTGTGCAAAAATTGTTTGTCGAGTTGGCTCAGAACAGTGCGAATTTCCTGGGAGTTTTGCTGTTTGCTTGCAACTATATCCGTCACCGCCAGCAGGAATATAAATGCCACCGCGCTGATAACAATGCTGGCGAATAATCTGTGTGTAATTTTCATATCAATTTTCCTGTACCAGAGCCAGTTGTTCCTTGAGTTGTAAAATATGTTGTTCCCAGTAATTGGGCGTATTAAACCAGGTAAACGCAGCCGGAAATGCCGGATCGTCCCAGCGTTGTGCCAGCCAGCCGCTGTAATGTATCAGTCGCATACAGCGTAAGGTTTCAATCAGTCTGGTTTCTGCCATGTCGAATTCATGAAACTGGTAGTAACCATCGAGCAGGGCATCCAGCTGTTTCCTTCGATCTTCATCCTCACCGGATAATAACATCCACAAATCCTGCACGGCGGGCCCCATACGGCTGTCATCAAAATCAACAAAGTTGGGGCCGCTATCGTGCCATAAAATATTACCCTGATGACAGTCGCCGTGCAGTCGTATCGGTGTATAGGGGACTTCTGATAGATGTATAGCCAGTAACGGGATCAGAGCGTCGATAATGCTTTGGTAGGCGGGACGCAGATAATCCGGAATAAAGTTCCGGGACTGTAGAAACTGTACTGGCTTGTGGACGTAGCTTGCCAGATCAAT
>JACPVK010000100.1 GCA_016191795.1 Gammaproteobacteria bacterium | reverse complement strand
TAGACCTTGTAGTCATCTGCGGTTTGATCGATGCTATCTTTAAATGCTTTACTAAGGACGTCTGTTTTTTTCAATAGCAGGAGGTTTGCATTCCATTGGTGTAACAAATCCTGGTATTTTGGATTTTTCTCAAATTCCAATTTCTTCTGAACTTCAGGGTCCGTCACTTGTTCTTGTGGATTTACTACTTTATCCGAATTTTTTAGGTTTATTTTTTGTTGTAGTATTTCATATTTAATTTCAGCTTCAAAAGCAGCGTCTTCAACACTTAAAAGCTCATTGTTTATCCTTTTGGAATCATTGACTAGAGTAGAAAGAAAAACCCAGTAGACTTGGAATAGCAAGAGTATAAAAATGGAGGCGATTGCAACTACTCGATAACGAAAAACAGCTTTTCCAACTTCAGAAATATCTCGTGACCAGAAACGCGATGGCCTGACTTTAACGTTTGTAGCCTCAAGGCTTTCGCGTGATACAGGTGCCGTCGCTATACATAGTTTGCGATAGGCAATCCAAAATTCACTTTCTTCGCTTTCTTTTAATGCACAAGTGGCCAATGTATGCTTCGATCGTACGATCGTCTGCATAAGCTGCTCGTCGAGGTCACTGCCCTGCTCTGCTGCATAAGCCAATAGCAGTTCAGCCGCTTTAACGGCATCCGCAAGAATGGGGGCTACTGAGTCAGGTGGTTGTTTAAGATAATCCTGAATATCCTCTGGTTTGTCGTTCACTTGATCCATTCTCCTGTGATGTTATTGCCATAGCTTAACGATCCAATATGAGGCGTAGTTCATAAACAATGCTATCGTTCGCCATAACCGGAGTGCAAAAGCAGAGCGAAGCGCCGTATTTGCACGTCCGAGTTAATGACGTTCTTAGCCATACTCAAGCTACTGCATAAACCTGCACATCAAGTGCATAGTCGTAATTGTCTCCCGCCCAGTCTTCTCCGACATATGCGATCGAATGAGACCCGATCGCCGCTTGTATAGCACTTGCATTCAACAATGGCATCGTTCCGGTCCCGAAGCAGTCATCCTGATCCAGATATCCCGCTAGATCCAAAATTCCCACTACTATTCCAAGCACCGCAGAGGCGATAAGCAGTTCGGGCACTTCCAAGACTTCACCAAGCAATTGTGAGGCATCGCCAATTTCTTTAAGTGCATCGGCGACCTCTTGATAGCCTCCGTCATCCTCGTAGAGTTCAAATGCGAGATCAAGGAAGCCATTGGCCTGGTCCGTGGGATATGCCCAGTGCGACACGAAGAAATCCTGTGTTTCTGCGTTCACCTTGCTAATAAGGCCGCTAGGCCGGACGAGGATTTTTCCCTTTCCATCTACGGCTGTCGATATCACATATATTTCATCTGATCCGGCTTCCGTGTGGTTATAGCAATGCAACCCTGTTACCTTTGCCCCATACTTGGTAGAGGGTGGCTGGACTTCCTGAGGAGTTTGTGTCGTGACATTGGGATCGTGATACATACCGATTTTATTAGCGATGTAAATGTGCACCGACTCACTTAACCATTGCTTCGCGGCGACTTCTCGAGAGGGCTGATAGTTCCAGATCCCGGATTGCAATGCTCTGCAGTACTCGGCTCGTTTGATTGCGAGGAACTGCTCCATGGTCATCAACTCTACAGCTCGCCATGTTTCGACAAAACTCGAAACATTCGCCTTGAGTGTATCTTTCATGGAAAATCCTGTTGGCAATGAATACCGTCTTTGCTGCTCAGTCTTTTTCAGTGCTTTCCATTTCTGGGCAGCACGGAGTCCGACTGGTCCAAGCCTCTTGACAAATTCCTTGGTAGCGGAATCGGTGAAGCGATTCGGATTCAGGACCATTTCCATAATTGCATGATTGAAAGAAACTGCGGTCCGAGGACGTGCGATGCGTTTCATAATTTCTTCTCCTTGAATGAAGTGTACTAATTTGACCGAGCTACGTCTGGAGCCTGGCTAACACTTTAATGAGATGTATCCTAATTAAAAGGAATCAGACTGAACCTCACCAGCTTAATGATCTCGACTATTTGAAGACAACCGCACTATAGATATAAGAGTCAGATCTTCTTAATTTTATTATGACACCATCAATAACAATAACTTCATCATTAACATAAATATATATAAGTAATAGTTTTCACTTATAACATCCATCACATTTTCGTACCACGTGATTCCTGGATATCTAAAAACATTTACATTGGAATGTGTTTATAAATCCAGGACTACAAATATGTATTGATATGCATCAAGCAGAATTGCTTCAATTTGCTCATACACATTTTTCTACGAATGTTTATCGTTCCAATAAAAAAAACAACATCACCGCTTTGAAGACAGAATTACTGAAGAATAATTGAAGGTAGGATTGGCATGCGCGAACCTGTATTAGATTCCTCTTTATGTCAGTTTTCTAATGTAAGCAAACCTGATAAACCAATCATCGCAATTCGGTTAATGCACATACGCCGTCAAGCTTTGATTTCACAAAGTTTTTCGCTTACCGGCCACTAACCGACGGCGAGCCGACGGCAACGGCGACGCTGTTTCCAGCCCTTGCAATATCGGGCACTCCGGATGTTCATCGCCGTGACAATTCACTACCAGTGTTTCCAGCGTGCGTTTCATGTCCTGCATTTCGGTGATGCGCTCATCGAGTTCGCGTATATGTGCTTCGGCCAGCTCTTTCACTTTTCGGCTCGGACGTTTGCGGTCCTGCCATAACGCCAGTAATTTCTTGATCTCTACCATGGAAAAACCCAGGTTGCGTGCCTGCCTGATAAAACGCAATGTATGCACATCATTTTGTGAATACACACGATAGCCGGCGAGTGTGCGTTGGGCGGCGGGAATTAATCCGATTTCTTCGTAATGGCGTACCATTTTTGCAGAGACACCGGAGCTGCGTGCGGCTTCGCCTATATTCATTTGTTGGTTCATGTTATGACTCCTGACATTTTTAATCGAATGCGGGGACTGACCTGAATGGCACTTACTTAAGAACCAGTCGTGTGGGAGCGGGCCATGCCCGCGACAAAACTCTAAAAAAATAAGCCCGCAAATGAACGCAATGGAAACAAGGAAACTGCCTTAATGGCGATGCTGACGCAAAGCGGCACATTTGCGAACCTCGACTTTTTATCAAACAGTCGCGGGCATGGCCCGCTCCCACAGTCTTAAGCGAAT
>JACPVK010000099.1 GCA_016191795.1 Gammaproteobacteria bacterium | reverse complement strand
CAATTTAACCTGCAAACATGGTTATTCCATATCGGCTGATAAAGATTTTCCCGGCGAACTTTCCACACAACAGGTGTATGACGTGATGGATGATTTGCGCGGCTTTCATGTGCCGGTGCTGATTTTATCCGGCGGTGAACCCTTGTTGCGCCCAGATATTTACGACATTTCAAAACGTGCCAGGGCCATGGGCTTTTATGTTGGGTTATCCACTAACGGCACATTAATCACGGATGACAATATCCAGCAAATCGCCGAAGTCGGTTACGATTACGTGGGCATCAGCATCGATGGCATTAAAAAAACCCACGATATGTTTCGCCGCCGCGAAGGCGCGTTCGATGAAGCCATGAACGGCATTAAATTATGCAAGCAACATGGCATCAAGGCCGGCATGCGTTTTACACTGACCACCGATAATGCGCATGAGCTGCCACAAGTTCTAAACCTTCTCGATGAGTACGATATCGACAAGTTTTATTTGTCGCATTTAAATTACGCCGGGCGTGGCAACAAAAATCGCGGTGATGACGTTCATCATAAAATGACACGCATTGCCATGGACTTGTTGTTCGATACCTGCTGGCAGTATTTACAAAAAGGCAACCCCAAGGAATTTGTAACCGGCAACAACGATGCCGATGGTGTTTATTTTTTACAATGGGCTCAACACATCATGCCCAATAGAATGGAGAAGTTGCAAACCCGGCTCGAACAATGGGGCGGCAACTCCTCCGGCGTGAATATTGCCAACATTGATAATCTGGGCAATGTGCATCCGGATACGTTCTGGTGGGATTACAACCTGGGCAATGTCAAGGAACGTGCCTTTTCGGAAATCTGGCAGGATGTGAGCGATCCATTAATGGCCGGCCTGAAAGCCTCACCGCGCACCCTGCTGGGACGTTGCGGCGTATGCACGCATAAAAATATCTGCAACGGCAATACACGTGTTCGCGCCTGGAAACTCACCGGCAATCCATGGGAAGAAGATCCGGCCTGTTATCTTACCGATAAAGAACTCGGCATCACATCTCAAACCAGTCGCCTGCAAAACCGGCCCTATGATGGGCGATTACAATCAATACCGGTTAATTATTACGAATAAAACAACTATTGTGGGAGCGGGCCATGCCCGCGACAGGAAACTTAAAGAAAAAGAAAACGCAAATGAACGCAAATGAACGCAAATATGAATCCTTTTTTTCCGCATGTTTTCTGGCTCCCATGCTCTCCGTGGATACCCGGATGCGGCAAGCTATGCATTCCCACGCTAAGCGTGGGAACGAGAAACGCACGCCTATCTCTGCGACCTCTGCGTCTCTGTGGCTATCTTTTCTTTTACTGCTGATTTCTCAACCACTCACCACACAAGCCACCACGGCGGAAAATTTCAAAACGCATTGTGCCAGCTGTCATGGCGAAAACCGCCTGGGAATGATGGGTCCTGCGCTGTTACCGGAAAATCTGGGACGGTTGAAAAAAACAGATGCCTTTACCACCATCAAGGAAGGTCGCGCGCAAACGCAAATGCCGGCGTTCGGGGACAAACTGTCCGACGATGAAATAAATGATCTGGTGAATCTGGCCTACACGCCTGTGGTGCCAGCCCCCAACTGGACCACAGAAGATATACGCAGCAGTCAGATTATTTACGAAGACGCACTCAATTTACCCAACAAACCGCTATGGAAAGGCGACCCGATGAATTTATTTACCGTGGTGGAACTGGGCGATCATCACGCCACATTATTAAACGGCGACAACTTCAAACCGATACACCGATTCCAGACCCGCTTTGCCCTGCATGGCGGGCCAAAATATTCGCCTACCGGACGTTATGTTTATTTTGGCTCGCGTGATGGCTGGGTAAGCAAATACGATTTATATAATCTCAAATTCGTTGCTGAAATTCGGGCCGGCATTAACATGCGCAATGTCGCCGTATCCAATGATGGACGCTATGTGATCGCCGCCAATTATTTACCACACACACTGGTGCTATTCTCCGGCGAGGATTTATCACTGATTAAAGTCATTCCTGTTGAAAGCGCCGGCAAAACGTCCCGTGTCAGTGCCGTGTACGATGCAGCGCCTCGTAACAGTTTTATTGCCGCTTTCAAGGATATTCCTGAAGTCTGGGAAATTAATTATCAGGATCAGCCACCCATGGGTTTTGGCAAATGGATACACGATTTTAACCAGGAATCCGGTGATGGCGACATCGGCGCGAAATTTCCCATCCGTAAAATGGAATCACAGGATTTCATTGATGATTTTTTCTTCACCCAGGATTATATCCAGCTCATTGGAGCATCCCGCGAAGGCAAGGGACTGGTACTGGATCTGGATGTTGGCAAAGTCATTAACACCCTGGACTTACCGGGCATGCCGCATTTAGGTTCCGGTATCACCTGGCCCTGGCATGACACCACCATACTGGCCACACCCAATCTCAAGGAAGGTTCGGTCACCTTCATTGATATGAAGACCTGGAAAACCATCAAGAAAATCGACACACTTGGCCCCGGCTTTTTCATGCGCAGCCATGAAAACTCGAAATACGCCTGGGTGGATAATTTCTTCGGCAAGCAAAACGACACGATTCAACTCATCGACAAGGAAAAACTGGAGATCGTGAAAACCCTGACACCAGCACCAGGGAAAGTCGCGGCGCATGTTGAATTCGATAAAACCGGCAAACATGCATTGCTCAGCCTGTGGGATATGGATGGCGCGGTGATTGTGTACGATGCCAACACACTAAAAGAAATCAAACGCCTGCCCATGAAAAAACCTTCGGGCAAATATAATGTATATAACAAGCTGACTCGCTCGGCAGGCACCAGCCACTAGGGAACCTCTTACATGGACACCGCCCGTATGCCAAGCAAAAAATATCCGACAAATGAGATCAATTGCAGTCTTACATCCGGCCTGTTTGTGGCATGGTCGCCTGGCCTCTATGCTATT
>JACPVK010000107.1 GCA_016191795.1 Gammaproteobacteria bacterium | reverse complement strand
TGGCAACCAAGTGCGCCTGGTTAATCAGGTCAATACAGTGCTGGGGGATGTTAATGCCGAAACACTGAACGTGAATGTAACCGGCAATCTTGCTGACGCTGACGGTACGGTGATAACAGTAAACGGAACCAGCAATCTGACTGCCAGCGGAGATATCGTGCTGGATGGCATCAACGGTGTGAGCACGCATCAGCTGGGAGAAGTTACAGCTTCTGCTGGCAACGTTAATCTGGTCGCCAACGATATGTTGATCAATCAGATTGCGGCGCAGTCAACCATCACATTGCAAAGCAACGGCCAGATTACCGATGCCAACGCGGCAGGTGTTAATCTCATTGCAGAGCAGGTGCAGTTGACTGCACAAACCGGTATTGATCTTGACCTGCAAGCCGAGGTGTTAAACATTGTTAATACCACGAGTGGTGAAGTAAATATAGAAAATACTGAAGTGGTATTAGTGGAATTGCTGCGTAATGCCGGTGGCGATATTACGTTTGAGAATCAACAGCAAGTAACAATTGATCGAATTGAAACCGCCGGCCATCTGGATATGACGATTCGCAACGGCGATATTCGCGGTGAAGGCTTAACGCCCGCCCACACCGAAGCGGATGCCGATATTGTGGCGGCATCGGCTGACTTTCTGGCGTTGCGCGGTTCGTTTGGTACTTTGTCGCGGCCGATTGTGGCGTATATACCGGGTGATATTACCGTGTTCAGTCGTATCAGTTTCAGCCCGGTATTTTTGCCGACAGAGCCATTAGATCGAATTGCGGATACCTCACTGTTGAAGTTTTCGGCACTGGATACTTTGTCATCATTGGCAGGTGAACAGGTAGTAGAAGTGGAAAGTCTGGATGATGTTGACCCGGCTATTTTTACCAATATACAAAATTACAATATGAGTGATATTGCTATTCGGATGCCGAAGGATCAGCTGTTTGAGGATGAAACTGAATAGCACTGGCAGTACGGTCGATATGCATTCCCACGCAGAGCGTGGGAACGAGTTATAAATGCAAATGAATTTCAGGAGTGTTTTTGTGGGTCGGCCTCAATGCCATTAAGTTAAGCTTTTGTAGGGTGGGCGAAGCGCAGCGTAACCCACCATTTTGATGGGTTGCGCTGCGCTTCACCCATCCTACGACCATACAAATTTTCCTTAACTTAATGGCATTGGGGTCGGACTTCAGACTGACGCTTTTTGTTTAGATGGTGAATAAAAGCGTTGGCCTGAAGGCCAACCCACAGGGGAAGCGGCTTTTGCAGGTGCGATTTGCGTAGCGTAATCGTACGCATGCACAGCCTCCGATTACGCTGCGCTAATCGGAGCTACATACTAACAATTCGTGAGGTGCAACCGGCGTGCATTCCCACGCAGAGCGTGGGAACAAGTAGACGTCATCCCCGAATGCTGTTGTCGGGGATCTGCTGAAACCAGTTGAGCTCTGTGGGAGATTCCCGACAGAAGCATTCGGGAATGACGCGAGTGTAATGTAGAGTGTGCGGTGCTCATTCTGCTAAATGTAATCACAATATAGCAATTCAGTTTTCATCAGGAATAAATCAGCACAATGTGGATCGCTAGCAATAGTCGCTGGATTAAATCATTTTTTATATTGATGTTCATGCAGATGATACCTGCCTGGGTAAATGCCGGATTTCTGGAAATGCCGGAAGTAACAGAGCTGCCGGAAATTCAACGCAAGAGCATGTTGAAGGATCTGGATATTCCATCGGTACGCGACCGTAATCCTGACCCGGAAGCCGGGCCGCGTCTCAATGTCATCAAGTTTAAATTGCAGGGTATTGTGGAATATCCGGAGCTGGGAATTACCAAAGCGGATATAGACAAACTCATTGAAGAAGTGCGTTTTGATTTAATGCGTGAATATGATTTACGCGAATCGGGGTTTACAGAAGCTGAGACGGACGACGTTACGAAACTGCTGGTTGAAATTGAAGAAGATACGATGGATCGCCATGTATCCACTACGGATCTGCAGCGACTGGTATGGCTGGTACGTGAACAGCGGGAGCAGCGTGGCATTACTCTGGGTCAAATTGAAGCAGTAGCCGATAAAATTACGCAATTTTATCGGAGTCGCGGCTTTATACTCGCGAAGGCCTATATTCCCGAGCAGGAGGTTCGAGAAGGTATTGTCTCTCTGACCTTGTTGTTAGGTGTGCTGGGAGATGTGGTAGTACAGGAAAAAGAAAGTAGCGTATATGTTTCTGATGATATCCGCCCGGTGTTTAATGATTTGCTGGCCCGGCCTGTTACCAGTTCCGAAATCGAAGAGAAGTTATATCTTGTCAATGACTTTCCCGGATTAGCCGTCGTGGGATACTTTGAACCGGGCGGGCAGGTTGGTGACACTACTTTGCAATTAAAAATATCTAAAGAAGAACCTTATTCCGGCATGTTGCGGCTGGATAATCATGGTTCCAGTCAAACAGGGGAATATCGATTATATGGAGAAGTTCTCTTTAATAATCTGGCAGGCATTTCAGATCAATTAAATATTGGATTATTGAGTGCGTTTTCCCCGGATAACGCCAACTACGGGCAAATACGCTATACCGCTTCTTTATTTTCTCCGCGCTTTTATTTTTCGACAGGCTTTAGTACCAATCAATTTGTACTGGGGCAGGGAGCGGATGAATCACTTAACAGGCTGGATTTAAGTGGCGATACCCGCTCAATGGATTTGTCACTGATGTATAAAATTCAAAGAAGTCGCGTATTCAGCCATTCTGTTTCTTTAGAAGGCAACAATGTTGTTTCCGAGCTTGAGTCCGGATATGTTCCGCTCGACGGATTTCTGGATGATGAAGTTGATATCGTTTCGATCAAATATGCATTTGATAGCCTGGATGAGGCGGACAAGGTGTTGCATCAGGGAGAGATTATGCTGCGTTCAGGTGAATTATTTTCGCAGTTTGATAGTGGGAAGGAGACAGAATTTAATATCCTCGCGGCTGATTACACATTTTTTACTTTCTGGACTATTCCGTTCACCGAGGTGAGTACGCGTTTGTTATCTCGTGCGTCTTTACAATACACTCAGGAATCCCTGTCATCCATCGTGCAACGCTCATTAGCCGGGCCTGCACAGGTCAAGGCCTTTCCGATTAATACATTCTCGGCGGATTCTGCCTTGTATATTGGCGTTGAATGGATATTCGACAAGCCAACCCTGTTTGATTTTCATGTGTATGGTGATGCCAGTTTGAATGATTTGTTGCAGCCATACCTGTTCCTGGATGCAGCCTATGGCAACCAGAAGTCGCTGGTTGCGAGCGAAGAAGATTTAACCGCGACATTGGCTGGAGCAGGCCTGGGCGTGCGATTGAATTATCAATCTGACTTCTCGGCCAATTTTTCACTCGCGTACCCGGTGCAGGAGACGTACAGTTCAGATGCTGTTGAGTTACAGGGTGATGGTGCCAGGCTGGTTTTTGATATGCAGTTTATGTTTCGCTGATTCGGATGTTATTTTGAATTGTGCTGTTCCGACAGGGCAGGTAAATGTAGGGTGGGCACTGCCCACCAGCAGGATTGAACGGCGTGGCAATGGTGGGCAATGCCCACACTACACCAGTTGGTCACGCGCGTTTCCTGTGCAGTCAGGTAGGGTGGATAAGCGTAGCGCATTCACCAGAGTAATTGGCAGTGCGCTACGCTTATCCGCCCTACGCTCATGATTTTACGACTAACCCTGAGCTTTTCTGGCGAGCCGCATAATGAATCGTCTTTCCTGTGAAAATTCTTACTTGTTCATATGTTTCCCTGAGGTGTCTTTCCATTTAACGCTCATGGGCGACTTGAGCCAGAACCAGATGCGACTGATAAGACTGCGCTTCTGTATTTTTTCCGGCGCGACAGATGTTGTGGTTTCGGTAGTGGCAGTCACGGGTGGCTGGCTTTCAGCTTCAACTTCTGCCACATCCTGTGGTGCTGCTGAGAGCTCGATACTTTCATACATGATGGGCATTTCATCGAGTTGTTTGCCTAACTCAAAATGCTGTATGTTTTTTTTCATACTGTTTTTTATTAGCATCAGATGCTGCCGGATTTTATCCGGGCAATCTTCACGCTGCAGTAAATTGTCGATGTCATTATGCAGGCTGTGCATGTCGCGGTGAATACGTTTTTTGCATTCCGATTCACGTATATCCAGTGCAGCAATCTGTTGTTCAAGAAAGGCTTCGGGTACGGGTAGTTTGAGTGCCCTGGTGATAATGTTGCGTGCTTTTAATACCATTCGCAACGCAATGGACGTTTGTGCTTTTTTCTTAAATTCACCCGCATAGTTCTCAAGGTTCTGGTTGAGATTGTCTACCAGTTTGGTGCCGGTGCCGCCAATGTGTTTACCCAGTTCGTTATCATCCATACGGGTGAGCTGTAATACATGTTTGATGTCACTCTGCATTCGCAAATCTGTAGTGGATAAGGTATTTTTCAGGGTGTCGGTAGAGTGTCCCTGAAGTTTTTCACCCAGAGACTGGAATTGTTCGACAATTTTCGCTGGAATATCGGCAATTTGCCTGCCGGTTAACAGTACCGCCTGTAAACCCTGCAGCAACCGATTGAGTGTGGCTGTCAGTCGTACCAGCTTTTGCAGGGCTGTTCGTTTGCGCTGAATGAGTTCCAGCTCGGTAGTGGGGTTGATACTGTGAGTATGCGCTTTGCTCATGAGTTAAATAGATAGCGTCGGGACTAAAGCTAATAGTAGTCCGGATCTTAACCGGTTTCTTTTTTTTCTTGAGGTTTGTCGTGTTGCGATGCAACTGCCCGTATTGGGTTGCTGTTGTAGTGAGTGTCTTGCTGGCAGGGCTGGCCCCTTTGCGCGCACAGGAAATTGACATGCTGTCCTGGGAAACAGAAGTGGATCCGTATTACACCAGCATAGGTATGTACCTTAATCTCACAGACCAGCCTATTCCCCATCTTAATAGCACCGATGAAAAAGCCATTTACGGTGATTTGTTATTACGCTCGCACAAGCCGCGATTCATGCTGATTGAAGCCAGTGTTTATCCGATGCCGGTGCTGGGTGCTTTTTGGCGACACAATTATCGTGATTCCTACGACCGCGCGCAGTTGGGTGCTGACCTGAATATGGTGGAAGCGTTGACTGCGGGGTTTGAAGAGCCTTATGCCCTGTCTTTATTTTTGGGCAATATGGTGACTTATCAATCTGATATTGCGGCCATGGGAAAGAACAAGGGCTTCATGGGTTATTTACTGAGCGTTGGTGATAAACATTTATTTCGTAATCAGGTGATTGACGATCACTGGCTGGAACTGGAATGGAAAATTAAAGGCACTGTGAGTCAAAAACAAATGGATCTGGACTGGAGTTTACGCACCGGCCTGAAATGGCATGACGAAGCAGCGATTGCCGATGCCTGTTATTTTGCATTTCGCCGCGATCATTCGGAAATAAAAAATGTCTGGTACTCCTTTATGGAGAATAGTGGTGTCGATGTTTATTTTGAATTTGGCCAGGAGCTACGCGCCCCTACACAACAACGATTATTGTTTCACAAAAATATTCCTCTCCAGGATTCCAAAAACCGTTTTGTTTTTACGCTTGGTCTGATTCGCACCAGTCAAAGGCGTTACCAGCCTCCGTATCAGGTCGATACCGATTTGCAGCTGGTGTTTACGCCGTCAATCAAGTTTGAGTGATCTGCGAGTGGGGAGTAGGAAGTAGGAAGTCTGGTAGGGTGGATAAGCGTAGCGCATCCACCACAGTAATCGGCGGATGCGCTGCGCTTATCCGCCCTACCAGACTACGCTTACCTACACTGCCGGTCTCAACCAGAGATTCCCTGGCCACCACTTCCTGTTCTTACTCAACCTTGATGTTGCGCTTCTGTGCGCCTTGCAGTTTTGGCATAACCAGTTCCAGTAATCCGTCCTTGAAACTGGCTTTAGCCTTGTCGGTATCAACATCCGCCGGCAATGTGAGAGTGCGTGAGAAAGCGCCTTGAGAAATTTCGCAGCGATAATAATCGCCTTTTTCTTCTTTCTCTTCGTGCTTGCTGCTGCCCTTGATGGTGACTGTGTTGTTGGCCAGTGATATGTCCACGTCTTTTTTATCGACACCGGGCAGTTCTGCGCGTACCAGTATTTCATTGTCGCGATCTATCACATCAACCCTGGGTATTTTGCCGGCGAAGGGTTGTGCCAGACGTCCATAGGATGGCAAATCCCGGTTAAAAGAACGCATCCAGTTTGGCGAAAACATCTGTTCAAACATCTGTTCCATTTCGGCAAATGGACTCAGGTTGCGGCTGGTTGTGGCAGGCTGGGTTTCTTTACTGATGGGGTGTACGTTTTTGCTCATGACACGACTCCTGTTTTCATTTGATGAAATACAATCACTTGCATGATTGCCAACATACCTGTTGTATTACTCCAATCAGATTTAACACCCGCTCAGGGTGACGCATCATGATATGGATCAAACGATAATCGGATGTGGCGCCACTCGTTTGTGTCGGTGTCGTCAGGGTCAGGGACAATGTCATTAAGTTAAGTAAAATATATCATGCTCCCTCTCCCGCTGGCGGGGAGAGCGGAGCGAGGGGGGCGAAGCCGTTGGGGAGAGGGTGAGAAATTTCATACGCTTAAACACCCGACCCCGTCGGCATCCATGCCTCTTCCACAACCCTCCCCCTCAAAGGGGGAGGGAGATCAGTTGTCGAGATGCGCACGACTGCATGGATGGCCAGCGATGTTCCAACATCGCTTTGGCATTTCCCACATCCATGTGGGTCACAGGAGGTAGAGCAACGCATGGAGCGGTTGCCGAGGAGCGGCGCATTTGCGGACTTCCGCTTTTGATCAAGCAGTCGCGGGCATGGCCCGCTCCCACAGTCTTAAGTAAGTGCCATTCGGGTCAGGGAGATTTTGGCAGGAATTTTGCCAGCTCACTTGCCGGTAACGGGCGACTGAATAAATAGCCCTGAATAATGTCGCAATCATTAAGGCGCAGAAATTCCATTTGATCCTGGTTTTCAACGCCTTCGGCAATGACATCCATGCCCAGGCTGTGCGCCATGGAAATAATCGCTTTAACCAGTGACGCGTCTTCATTATTGGTCGCCAGGTCGTGAATAAAAGATTGATCAATTTTTAAAGTGTCGAGTGGGAATTTTTTCAGGTAACTGAGTGAAGAATAACCAGTGCCAAAATCATCCATTGATAATTTAATACCTAATGATTTAATGCTTTGTAATCTTGCCAGCGCACGTTCCGGTTCGATGATGATCGCGCTCTCTGTTAATTCCATGCCAAGGTATCTCGGATTCATACCGGTTTCGTGCAGGATACGGGCGATAATATCGTTAAGGCGTTCTTCGCGTAATTGCTTGGCGGATAAGTTGACGGAAATAGCCACCGGCAGATAGCCCTGGCTGGCCCATTGAGCACCCTGTTTGCAGGCTTCGTTGATCACCCATTCACCAATGCTGGTGATTAATCCGGTTTCTTCAGCAACCGGAATGAAGGCGGTGGGTGAAATAAAACCCTTGTGTGGATGTTTCCAGCGTAACAAGGCTTCCATGCCGACAATCTGGCCGGAGCTAATCGAAATTTGTGGCTGGTAATACAAGGCCAGTTCGTTATTTTCGATGGCTTTGCGCAAACTGGTTTCAATGGCCAGTTGTTCTACCGATGCCTGGTTCATCGAGGTATCAAAAAACTGGAAATTATTGCGGCCCTGTTTTTTGGCATGGTACATCGCGGTGTCGGCATTTTTCAGCAGGGCTTCGATTTCATTGCCATCAGTGGGGTACAGTGAAATGCCGATGCTGGCGGAAGTAAATATTTCGTGGCCATCAATCAGGATGGGTCTGGCGCACAAATCAATCAGGCGTTTGGCAACGGTGGTGATGGCCTGTAGGCCGCTGACTTTTTCCAGCAATATTGTGAATTCATCTCCGCCCAGTCGTGCTACGGAATTGGCATCAATGGAAACATGAATGCCAATCGAATCATGGCGACGGGTGCCTTCGGTTAAGCGGTCGGCAATGATTTGTAATAATTTGTCACCAACGTTATGGCCCATGCTGTCGTTAATGAGCTTGAAGCGGTCGAGGTCGAGGAACATCACGGCCAGCAATGTGTTGTTGCGTTCGGCGTGGGCAATACTTTGCTGTAGCCGGTCCTTGAACAAGCGGTTATTGGGCAAACCGGTGAGGTTGTCGTGATACGCCAGGTAAGCAATCTGCTCTTCCGCCTGTTTGCGCTCTGTAATGTCGCGCACCAGTGCAACCACCTGTTGGCCGCGCACACGCATCACACGCGCTTCGTAGTAGTACACATGGCGTTCGTAAACAATCGCGAAATCGAATATCAGCGTACTGATGTTGTTGACGACTTCGTTAATGGCATTATGAAAGCGGGAAACAATTTCCTTATTGAAAACTTCGTCGAGTAATTTGCCAATGAGTCGATCACTGGTTAAATAATGCTGACTACTGCCGGATTTGTAACTCAGGATGCGACCGTCATGGTCAAAATGAAACAGCTGGTCGGGGATTGCCTGAAACACGGCCTGCATTTCATCATTGGCCTGCACCAGCTCCTCGGCACTGAGGGTGAGCGAGTTTTCCAGCGTGCGCTGATCAAATTCAAATTTTTGATAGGCCTGGTTGATGGCCTCGAGAAACGCCGGCCAGGGCTCGGCCTGCAGATTAACGCCTTTCAGCAAAGCGCTGATTTGTCGCTTGAGCAGGTGGTAGTAGGACATAGGTGGCTGTTTGGATTCCATTAACTAGGAATTTAGCAGGGAATTGTTTGCAGCGTGAGAAAATAGCCACACTGTAGCTGTGTGGCCATAGCAATCGGGGTGCCTGTTTTGCATTCATAAGGCACAATGTTGAAACGCATCACGACTCTATTAATAACACCGCCCTGGAGCCTTGCCTTGACTCACAGTATTGATTTGATCTCCACGCTCGCCGGCGCCTTTGGTCTGGCGCTGGTGCTGGGCTTTATTGCGCTGCGACTGAAGTTGCCGGCGCTGGTGGGCTATCTCATTGCCGGTATTCTCATTGGTCCTTATACACCGGGATTTATAGCCGACATTGAATTGTCGCGGCAGCTCGCGGAAATCGGCGTGATCCTGCTGATGTTCGGGGTGGGGCTGCATTTTTCACTGGATGATTTACTGGCCGTGCGGCGCATTGCACTGCCCGGCGCAATTGCACAAATTGTGGTGGCGACCGTGCTGGGTGCGGTGGTGGCGAG
>JACPVK010000106.1 GCA_016191795.1 Gammaproteobacteria bacterium | reverse complement strand
GGCATTTTGTTGCCCTATCAAATGGATGGCGTGCCGGGCCTGAGTTTTAAAGGTATCGCTCCGGGCGAAACATTTGTTTATCAATTCAAGGTGCAACAAGCCGGTACTTACTGGTACCACTCGCATTCGGCTATGCAGGAACAAACCGGCATGTACGGCGCCATTGTTATCGAACCGGCCAATGCCAGCCGTCGTGTTGATCGCGATTATATTGTGCAATTGTCTGACTGGACTGATGAAGATCCGATGCAGATATTTCACAAACTCAAACACCAGGGTGATTACTACAACTTCAATCAACCCACGGTGCCGGATTTTTTTCGTGATGTGTCGCGTGATGGTTTAAGCGCGGCACTGGCGCAACGCAAAATGTGGAATGAAATGCGCATGAGTCCCTTCGATCTCGCCGATATTTCCGCGTACACCTACACCTATTTAATGAATGGTACGACTCCGGAGGGAAACTGGTCAGGCTTGTTCCGTCCAGGCGAAAAAGTGCGATTGCGATTTATTAATGCAGCAGCCATGACATTTTTTGATGTGCGCATTCCCGGATTAAAAATGACGGTGGTACAAACCGATGGGCAGGATGTAGAGCCGGTAACCGTGGATGAGTTTCGCATTGCCGTCGCTGAAACCTTTGATGTCATTGTTGAACCCAAAGACGATGTTTACACCATCTTTGCGCAGTCAATGGATCGTAGCGGTTATACACGCGGCACACTCGCCGTGCGCGCCGGTTTAAACGCCGCTGTTCCCGCTGTCGATAAAGTAGAAGCACTCAGCATGGGTGACATGATGGGCAGCATGATGATGGCTGAAGGCGGCATGGATCACAGCATGCACGGCGGCATGGCCATGGATCACAGCAAACATGCGATGAACTCCCTGCAAACCGCGAGTACCAAAGTGCGTCATGCCCGTACCGAATATGGCCCGTCAGTCGACATGCGTGTCGATACACCGCGCACCAATCTCGATGATCCGGGCACCGGTTTGCGCAACAATGGTCGTCATGTTTTAACCTACGCCGATTTACATACCGTCGGTGGACCGATTGATCCACGCGGCGCCGAACGCGAACTGGAATTACATCTCACCGGTAATATGGAGCGTTACACCTGGTCACTCGATGGTCTCGAATTTGGCAAATCCACGCCGGTGCATTTCCGTTATGGTGAGCGTTTGCGCGTGATTTTGCACAACGACACCATGATGACGCACCCGATGCATTTACACGGTCTGTGGAGTGAGCTGGAAAATCCATCGGGAGGATTTCAGGTTCGCAAACATGTCATTGCAGTACAGGCCGCACAACGTGTCAGCTTTTTGGTAACCGCTGATGCCCTCGGTCGTTGGGCCTGGCATTGTCATCTTTTATTTCACATGGATGCAGGCATGTTTCGCGAAGTGGTGGTGGCATGAACATGAAAATAATTTCTGCAAAAAAAATATTACCAGGTTTACTGGCCATCACCGCCTTGATGAATGTGATAACCGTACAGGCCGCCGAGCCGGTGATGCGTTGTGGTGCCGGTATGAAAATGGATAGCCGTTCGGATACATCATCAGACATGAACATGGAAGGTGATCATGATATGAGCATGGACATGCAAGGTGGCTCAGCGCCGGCCGATGCACGTGATCCCCATGCTTTTGCGGATGGTTATACGCATGATGATCGATTCCCGCTGGAACTTGCTGACGAAACATATTTTGGCATGTTGATGTTCGACAAACTGGAACGCGTCGATGCAACAGATCCGTACACGGCTTTCGAAGCCCACGCCAGGATAGGTCGTGATTACGACAAACTGGTAGTCATGACTGAAGGGGAGGTTGAAAACGGCAAACTCGGTGAATCCATGTCGGGTGTGTATTGGCAGCATGCGGTGGCCACGTTCTGGGATACCCAGCTTGGTGTAAGACATGATGGTGGTATGGAAGAAAATCGAGACTGGCTGGGTTTTGGTTTTCAGGGGCTGGCACCTTACTGGTTCGAGATCCGTGCTATGGCCTATGTTGGTGAAAACGGCAGGACGACATTGGCTTTTGCAGCGGATTACGAAATGTTATTTACGCAGAAATTAATTCTGCAACCTGCCATTGAAATCAATGCCTATAGCAAGTCAGATGCGAAAAATAATATGGGCAGTGGTATTTCCGATGTCACCACGGGCTTGCGTTTGCGTTATGAATTCACTCGCCAGTTTTCTCCATACATAGGTATCGAAAATCTCAAAATGCTGGGTAACACCGCCGATATCGCCAAAACAAACAACGAACCGGATAGCGACACACATTGGGTGGCCGGTGTGCGATTCTGGTTTTAATCAACACGATGTGTTAATCAACGAGAATATTTTTATGAAAAAAATTGTACTGAATATTTTGTTATTGACCGCCTTGCCCGTATTGGCCATAGCAGCGGGTAGTCACAATGATCACGATCACGGCAAGCCACCTGCACCGGAAGCGGAGATGAATCATGGCATGCCCGGTGACGCGCATGCTTCCATGGCAGGTAAACCAGGTGATGCTGCAAAAGTAAATCGTGTTGTGGAAGTCAGTATGGATGATTCCATGCGTTTCATGCCGTCTGCCATCAATGTCATGGCCGGTGAAACCATTCGTTTTTTTATAAAAAACAACGGCAAGCTGACGCATGAAATGGTGATTGGCTCACTGGACGAACTACAGGAACATGCCGCCATGATGCGCGCCATGCCCGACATGAAACACGCCGAGCCCAATATGACCACGCTTGCACCCGGGCATCGTGGTGGCCTTGTCTGGCAGTTTAATCAGGCCGGTATAGTTGATTTTGCCTGCCTGATTCCAGGCCATATGGAAGCAGGTATGGTCGGCAAAATAGTGGTTAAGTGATCAACTCATTACTGATGAGTCGTCTGGTAGGGTGGATAAGCGTAGCGCATCTACCACAGTAATCGGCGGATGCGCTGCGCTTATCTGCCCTACTTACTTGATAAAAAACGTTGGCCTGAAGGCCAGCCTACAGAAATATCACAGCTTTTGTGGGCTCGACTTTAGTCGAACGCTTTTGCTGTGATTAATTTGATGAAATATTCAGGCTAGATAACAGCGGGTTGATAACAGATATTCGTGGGAGCGGGCCATGCCCGCGACACTCTAAATGAAAAGCGCCAAGCTCAATAAATTATAAAACATGTAAATAGATTGACTATCATTATCCTGATTTTTAGTATTTATAAGTATTAATTGAGAATCATGCTCTGCCCGGAAATGTCGCGGGCATGGCCCGCTCCCACAGGACCGCGTCAGATATTTGATGCATATAGTTTTAGAGACGAGTGCTACAAAATCTGCCGCAACAACACTCTCACCAGATTCGATCGCGTAATAATGCCATTCACCTGCTGCTGTTGATTAATAACCACGACGCGCTTGATATCGTGTTTTTTCATGGTGTCAATGGCATCGTGCAGGGTTTTGTTATCGCCAATGGTAATAACATGCGGTTGCATGATGTCAGCAACTCTGTCGGGTATGCTGCCGTTAACGGGATGGTGTTTGAACATCGATTCGAGGGTTTGCCATACGCTGTGTGTCGGCTGATGCGCGGGAATACCCATGGCAGATAAAAAATCTGCTTCGGTGACTATGCCAACCGGTTTGTGATTTTCATCTATCACGGGCAGGCCACTGATGCGTAAATTTAGTAATAACTTTGCGGCGTCGCGTAATGCTGTATCCGGTGTGACGGTGGCTACGTCGACGGTCATAATATCGCGTACCAGTAATTGTTCTGCCTGGCGTAATTGGGCATGCTTTTGTGCCGAGCGATTAATTTGCATGAGATCATCCAGCGTTACGTCAATATAGGAATCGAGTTCGCGCAAGGCATTTTGAAAATCTTCGCGTTGCAATTCGGTTTTTAAATGTTC
>JACPVK010000098.1 GCA_016191795.1 Gammaproteobacteria bacterium | reverse complement strand
GCGCAGCGCAACCCATCAAATCATCTACCGCCAGATTAATGATGGGTTACGCTGCGCGCCACCCATCCTACAATCTGCGGCGCAATGCCCATTGGTTATTGCGCCCTGCGCCTGGAATATCCCTGTTCAATCTGTGCGCCTGAAGGCGCACCTGCAGAAAACACATCATTCGGCACCGTACACCACACGCACATTATCATGGCCCACTATCGAATCCAGCCGGCTCATTAATTCATCGCTGGGCTGCACACGCCAGTCATTACCCAGGGCAAATACCGCACTGGCATTGCTGCGCCGGTAGTTAATCCATACCGGGCATTCACCTTCGCGAAACGGTTTGAGCACATTCGACAACTCGTGTACAAAACCATTGGCCGCCAGTTTTTCACTAACGCGAATTTCCAGGCGTTTTGCAAAGCGTTGCCGCGCATGAGAAATGTCATACATGGTTCTGGCGGTAATCCTGTATCCATCCGAAAAGTCATCATAGGCTACATTGCCTTCAACGATCAGCAACTTATCTTTAATCAATAACGGGCCAAATTTTTCGTATTGATCTTCAAATATACGCACTTCGATACGGCCGGTACGATCATCGAGTGTGGCCGAGACAATTTTATTGCCATTATTCGCCTTGCGTATGCGTATGCCTACCATCAGGCCAGCCAGCGTGTAAACCGGCTGATTTTTTTGTGCCACATAACCCTGGTTACCACTGTTGCCAACCAGGTCGGCAATTTCTGCCAGCGTGCTATGGGTAAACTGGCGCAATTCCTTTTCGTAGCGATTAATCGGGTGGCCGGTTAAATACAATCCCAGGGTTTCTTTTTCCAGTGTTAAGCGCTGTTCATCGTCCCACTCGGCAACGTGCAGCATTTTCACCGGAGCGATGGCATTTTTATCGACACTGGAGCCGAATAAATCATCCTGACCGACACGCACATTTTGCTGGTGCTGTTCCGCCATGTGCACCGCGTCCTGCAAATTTGCCATGAGGCTGGCGCGATTGGTTCCGAGCTTATCGAGCACACCGGCCTTGATGAGTGATTCCATCACCCGCTTGTTCACCTTGCGGCTATCGATGCGCCGGCAAAAATCGTACAAATCAGCAAACGGCCCGTTGTTACGCCGCTCTTCAATAATGCCGGACAGCGCCGCCTCACCCACGCCTTTAATGGCGCCCAGGCCATACAACACCTTGCCATCACCGGGCACACTGAATTTAATCACTGATCGATTAATATCCGGCGCCTGAATTTCCAGGCCGATGCGCTGACAGTCATCTATTAGTGTCACCACTTTATCGGTGTTATCCATATCGGCTGATAACACCGCCGCCATAAATTCCGCCGGGTAATGCGATTTCAACCAGCAGGTTTGATACGACAACAGGGCATAGGCTGCAGAATGCGATTTATTGAAACCGTATTCGGCGAATTTTTCCATCAAGTCGAATATCGGCGTGGCGACATTTTCCGGCACATTATTTTTCAACGCACCGGCAACAAATATTTCACGCTGCTTGGCCATTTCTTCGGGTTTCTTTTTACCCATGGCGCGGCGTAACAAATCGGCGCCACCTAAGGAATAACCTGCCAGCTCCTGGGCGATTTGCATCACCTGTTCCTGGTAAACAATGACGCCGTAGGTGGGCTTTAAAATCACTTCCAGACTGTGATGCGGATAACTGACCTTGGCGCGGCCCTGTTTACGATTAATAAAATCATCCACCATGCCCGATTGCAACGGACCGGGACGGAACAGTGCCACCAGCGCAATCATGTCTTCAAAACAATCCGGTTGCAGACGCTTGATCAGATCTTTCATGCCGCGCGATTCGAGCTGGAATACTGCGGTGGTTTCAAACTTGCGCAGCAATGCAAACGCTTTGGGATCATCCAGAGGTAATAAATTCACATCCAGATCGACCTGATCGGCATGCCGCTTTTTAATATTTTCCACCGCCCAGTCAATAATGGTGAGCGTGCGCAAACCCAGAAAGTCGAATTTCACCAGGCCAATGGATTCCACATCGTCTTTATCAAACTGGGTAACAATACTCTGCCCACCCTGTTCACAGTACAGCGGTGAAAAATCGGTGAGCACCGATGGTGAGATCACCACGCCCCCGGCGTGCTTGCCGGCATTGCGCGACAAACCTTCGAGCGAGCGCGCCATATCGATTAACTCATGCACATCTTCTTCGTTGTCGTAAAGTTTTTTAAGATCTTCGGAATCTTCCAGCGCTTTTTCCAGCGTCATGCCAATTTCAAACGGAATTAACTTGGCAATCTTGTCGACAAAGCCGTAAGACATACTCATCACACGGCCCACATCACGCACCACCGCCTTCGCGGCCATGGAACCGTAAGTAATAATTTGCGACACGCGATCGCGGCCATAACGCTGCGCCACGTAATCAATCACGCGGTCGCGGCCTTCCATGCAAAAGTCGACGTCAAAGTCGGGCAAGGACACACGCTCGGGATTCAAAAATCTTTCGAACAGCAAATCGAATTGCAGCGGATCGAGATCGGTAATTTTCATGGCATACGCCACCAGCGAACCGGCACCCGAACCACGTCCCGGCCCCACCGGAATACGATTATCTTTCGCCCACTGAATAAAATCGGCCACCACCAGAAAGTAACCGGGAAAATCCATTTTCAAAATCACATCAATTTCAATTTTTAAGCGTTCGCGATAAACCTGGCGCCGCGCTTCCGCATCCGGCGCATCGGATTTAATGAGCACGGCCAGTCGCTGCTCCAGACCTTCGCTGGCCACACGTGCAAAATAACTCTCGGTAGTTTCACCTTTAGGGATAGGAAATACCGGCAGAAAACTTTTGCCTAAACGAATCGTTAAGTTACAGCGCCGTGCAATTTCAACGGAGTTTTCCAGTGCTTCGGGAATATCGGCAAACAGCTCGCACATTTCCGCTTCGCTGCGCAAATATTGCTGATCGCTGTAATGCCGTGGCCGGCGCGGATCATCCATGGTGCGGCCTTCGTGAATACACACCCGCACTTCATGCGCCGCGTATTCCGATTGTTTGAGAAAACGCACATCGTTGGTCGCCACCACCGGCGTTTGCGAGGCCAGCGCCAGCGTCACCGCTGCGTGTAAATATTCTTCTTCGCCTTCGCGGCCGGTGCGTTGTAACTCAAGATAAAAACTATTGGGGAAAATTTGCTGCCAGGCGCGTAATAACTCTTTGGCATGCATCATATTACCCGCGAGCAGGGCGCGGCCAATGTCACCCTCGCGCCCGCCCGATAAAGCAATCAGCCCCATTGAATGCTCGCGCAGCCAGTCCACTTCTATCATGGGAATGCCCGCATGCTGGCCATCCAGATACGAGCGCGACACCAGCTGGGTGAGATTCAGGTAACCGGCGTTGTTCACGCACAACAACACCATGCGAGACGGCGGCTCGGATTCCGCCGCCGGGCGTATCCAGGCATCCACCCCGATAATGGGTTTGACACCCGCCGCCAGCGCCGCCTTGTAAAACTTCACCATGGCGAACAAATTGCACTGATCGGTCAGCGCCACCGCCGGCATGCCCTGCCCGGCCGCGGTTTTCATCTGTTGCTTGACGCGCACCGTGCCGTCAACCAGAGAGTACTCGGTGTGTAAACGTAAATGGACGAAACGAGGATTCATTATTAATGTATGGGCCCTATGGCCGGGCCGGGGTTTTTATGGAATGGCGTATGTTACCTCAGGAAACACCTGCCATAACCTAGTCATTGTATAACCTTCCCAAAAAGATTCTAAGACATTGATTTTAATAAGACTAAGCTTAGCCGGCGACTTACATCAGGGTGAATTTTGTAACCGGAAATCTATCTCAATCATATCAATGCAACAGTTTGACAATCTTTGCCATAATAGTCACTATTCCATTCAGAGGTACACCCCATGGCAACCATGAATGTTTCACTACCCGACCTGATGAAAAAGTGGATTGAAGAACAAATTAAGACAGGCCACTACAGCAACGTCAGTGATTACGTACGCGACCTGATCCGCCGCGATCAGGAATATCTGACCAGGCGTG
>JACPVK010000011.1 GCA_016191795.1 Gammaproteobacteria bacterium | reverse complement strand
TGCGAATTAAATAATTTGATACAAACCTGTTTTTCGTTTACGCATAGCGCAGGGTAAGCCTTGATAGCAATGCCTTGCGTTGTTGTTTCAATGACTGCAGGCAAGGTATCAATTGCATCGGCTTTTACGTCATCACGTTCAATGCTGTGGGTGGCGGGTAATGAGGGTGCTGCGGTGACCTTATTGCCCAGCTTGTCCTTGATGGCCTGTAATTCCCTGCCTTCGGCCAGAATTTTTCCGTTGTTATCAATCACACGAAAATTCATTAACAAATGATTTTCCAGCAGTTCAAGTCGCCATGCGTCAAAAGGAATCTCCACGCCACTGATTTTTTTAAGATGATTGGCCAGTGACGTCGTCAGTGCCGTGTCACTTACCTGAATAGCCTGCAGGCAGGCGGTGGCAAAATTGGGAGCCGGTACAAAATGACGGCGTATCGGTTTGGGTAATGAGCGGATTAACTGCGTGATTTTTTCATGCAGCATGCCCGGCACCAGCCATTCACAACGTTGCGCATTGAGTGCGCCCAGAGCCGCCAGAGGCGTAACCAGAGTAATGCCATCACAATGTTTTGCCGGGTCAAAATGATATTCCAGCGGGTAGTTAACACCATTGATAGCCAGATGGTCGGGATATTGATCAGCCGTGATTTGCGCGGCATCGTGTTGCATGATGTTTTCACGCTGCCAGTGCAGGGCTTTACGCGCATTCGCATCCAGGGTTTTAACCCATTGTTCAAACTGGGCGCCGCTGTATATACCAGCGGGAATTTGCCGATCATAAAAATCGAATAGCACTTCATCGTCTACCACTATGTCCTGACGCCTCGATTTGGCTTCCAGTGATTCCAGATCCTGAATTAAATTGCGATTGTGATGAAAAAAATCCGCACTGGATTCGTACTCGCCTTCGACTAATGCGGAACGTATGAAAATATTACGCGATTTTTCAGGGTCAATCGGGCCGTAATTGACTTTACGTTGCGCACTAATGAGTACGCCATAGAGCGTGATGTTTTCCAGTGCGCCTATCTGTGCACGGCTTTTTTCCCAGTGCGGGTTGCTGTAGGTGTGATTGAGTAAATGTCTGGCTTTTTGTTCAATCCATTGTGGTTCGATTTTGGCATTGATGCGGGAATAGATTTTGCTGGTTTCAACAATTTCACCTGCCATTATCCATTTGGGCTGCGCATTAAACAGGCCGGAGCCCGGAAACATCAGAAACTTGCGATTGCGCGCACCTATGTATTCGCGTTCTTCGCCTTTCATGCCGATATTACCGAGCAATCCGGTAAGTAATGATCGGTGTATGGCATTGTAATCAGCGGCTTGCTGATTAAAACGCAAATTAAGTTCATCCAGCATTTTGGTAATCTGCTGGTGGGTATCGCGCCATTCACGCATGCGTAGCCAGGAGATAAAATTTTCCTTGCACCATTGGCGCAATTTACTGGCCGTGAGTTTTGCCTGTTGTTTGTGCCAGGCATGCCAGATATTGAGCAGGCTGATGAAATCGGATCGATTGTCGGCGAACTTTTTATGTACTTCATCGGCAGCCTGTTGTTTATCCATGGGTCGCTCGCGCACGTCCTGTATCGCCAGTGCACTGGCAATAATTAATACTTCATTTAACGCACTTTCTTTTTCGGCTTCAATTAACATGCGCCCGAGTTTTGGGTCTATGGGCAGGCGCGCGAGTATTTTTCCTGCAGGAGTTATTTTTTGATTTTTATCGATGGCGCCGAGTTCAAATAATAATTTGTAACCGTCGCTCACCAGCCGGCTGTCGGGTGCCTCGATAAAAGGGAAATCTTCAACATGGCCTAGTTGCATATGGGCCATTTGTAAAATAACCGATGCCAGGTTGGTGCGCTGGATTTCCGGCTCGGTAAAGGTGGGGCGCAAATTAAAATCTTCTTCGCTGTATAAGCGTATGCACACACCGGGAGACGTACGACCGCAACGCCCATTGCGCTGGTTGGCGGACGCCTGGGATATTTTTTCGATGGGCAGGCGTTGCATACGGGAGCGCCATGCATAGCGCGACACACGTGCCAGTCCCGAATCCACAACATATTTAATGCCGGGCACAGTGAGTGAGGTTTCTGCAATATTGGTGGCCAGTACGACGCGCGGTTTACCGGCGGGGTGAAATATTTTGTTTTGTTCGCTGTTCGATAACCGGGAGAGCAGCGGCAATATTTCGGTATTGGGAAGTTTCAGTTTTTGCAGGGCATCGGCACAGTCACGTATATCGCGTTCGCCACTCACAAAGACCAGTACGTCACCGTCACCCAATTTTAATAACTCACTCACCGCTTCCGCCACACCCTGTTGTAAATCGATTTGTTGTGATTCTTCATCATCGCCGTGCAAGGGTTGATAGCAGGTTTCAACCGGATAACTGCGGCCGGAAACTTCCATCACCGGCGCGTTGTTAAAGTGTTTTGAAAAACTGGCGGGATCAATGGTGGCCGAGGTAATAATTATTTTCAGGTCGGGTCGTCGTGGCAGAAGTTGCCACAAATAACCCAGCAGAAAATCGATATTCAGGCTGCGTTCGTGTGCCTCGTCAATTATCAGCGTGTCATATTGATATAACAGTGGATCGTGATGGATCTCGGAAAGCAAAATGCCATCCGTCATTAATTTAACGCGGCTGTGCTCGCTGACATGGTCGGTAAAGCGCATTTTGTAGCCTACCGTTTTGCCGATCTGCACTTGCAGTTCTTCTGCTATGCGTTGCGCCACCGAGCTGGCGGCCAGTCGACGTGGCTGGGTATGGCCTATCAGGCCGCGAATTCCACGCCCCAGTTCCAGGCACATTTTCGGCAGCTGTGTGGTTTTGCCTGAGCCGGTTTCGCCGCAGATGATAACAACCTGATGTTGTTCGATAAGTTGCTGGATATCTTCCCGTTTTTGACTGACCGGCAGTTCCCCCGGGTAAACAATGACCAGCGGCTGCTGCTGGCGCTGCGCGATGCGCTCCATGGATTGCTGCAACCGTTGTTCGATGTTTGTCAGGTAGCTGTCTACTTTCTGATCAGGCAGCCTGAGATTAATTTTTTGCAGCTGCCGCCTGGCCCAGGCGCGGTCCTGCAGGGTGCAGAGTTCAAGTAATTGACTACACTTTTCAATGCGTGATTGAATGGGCCGTTGTGTCATAATTCGTTTGGGTAGGGACAATAGATGGCACGGCATTATAAAGTGATTGTTAGGTCTACCTCGAAATAATAAACACGATTAATGCGGTCTCATTTACAAATTAAGGTTAGTTATGAAACGTAGCGGCTTTTACCTTGGAATGACTGTTTTACTGGTGCCTTTGTGGGGCTGGGCTGATACGGCTTATCCCATCATCACCTTCGATTGCGATACCGAGAATAATGTCCTCAAGATTAAAAACGAGGTCAAATGGGAAGATGAGGGCCGCAATTTCAAATTTTCGGCGGCTGAAGGTACCTATAATCCCTGGGATTGGGTGAGTATCGTGAAGGTTTCAGATGGCAATGCGCGACTGGTAAGCCAGAAGCAACCGCTCATATTGACCTGCAAACTGGGACGGGAGAACTACAAGGTTCAGCTTGAAGCCAAGATATTCAACCGCAACTATGATGGTAATTGCGGCAATAAAATTTCTGCCATCGCCACTGTTCATCGCGGCAACATACTGCTGGTAGACCACCAGGAATTTGAATCCTATTGCCATGGCAATGCACCGGTGGTGCGAGGCATCAAGATTATGGGTGATACCGGCGAAGTCAAGGTTGTAACCGTACCCAAGTTTCAGTTTTATTAAACTGCATTTCTTTCTTATAAGTTGTCATATTGTCAGCAGGCAGGCATGATTAAGCTCATCATCAAATTTTTCTGTGCCGGCAGCACCAGAAAGCCAGTGGATTATTGATATGAAACGCGCTCATGCTTTTGTCAAACCAAATCTAATCGTCATTGTATGGCTGTTTATGCAGAGTGCGGTGGCGTCTCCAGTGACCAATGGCCAGTCTTCCTGTTTGAATAACATGGCATCGCCTATCGCCAATTTTTGTGAAGTCATGGCCAATGAGCTCTGGCGCGGAGCCAAGCCGGACAAAGAGGCGTCAGCATGGCTAATTAACCAGGGTGTTAAAACCATCATTAATCTTGAGTTGTTGCATGATGATCTGGATGTCATTCGTCATGCCGGCGTTAATAGCAGCAATAGCTACACTGTCGATTATTTTCGCGTCAAAACCTGGGAACCGCTTTATGCCGTGGCAGAATCGGCCGCCGACCAGGATGTTATTCATTTTCTTGCTGTTGCCAGGCAGGCAAAAAAACCTGTTTACGTCCACTGTCGCGCCGGGGAGAACCGTACCGGCGTGATGGTGGCAGCTTATAAAATTGTTATTGAGAACAACACCAGTGATGCTGATATAACAGACATTATCAGTGAGATGCAGAGCTACAAAGGATTCTGGTCGGATGCCACGACACGATACATTAAAGGTCTGGCGCAGCGCCGGGATGAGATTATCCGCGCTGTGGATTCCTATGAACTGGAGCCCCCGACTACTATTGGTTGTCATAATGGAAAATGCGAGAGCGCGCCTGACAAGACTGCTTTTTAACACATTAAAGTTGATGCAGTTTTTTGGTGATTGTCTGATTAGAAGAAAAAACAACATCTCGACGCAGGTCATCCTGAATCGTTACATTAAAAACATGACCAATCATCAAAGTATTCATCATGAAAATAAAACAATATCAGGTCGATGCTTTTTCAGATCGTGTATTTGCCGGTAACCCGGCAGCCATCTGCCCATTAAATACCTGGCTAGCGGATAATATTATGCAGGCTATTGCTGCGGAAAATAATTTATCCGAAACAGCGTTTTTTGTGCCTTCTGCAAAAGGCTATGCCTTACGCTGGTTTACACCGCAAAAAGAAGTGAAGCTTTGTGGTCATGCCACGCTGGCAGCAGCCCATGTTTTATTTGAGATATTGGCTTACACCGGACGAGCTATCACCTTTGAAACCCTCAGCGGTGATTTAATCGTGGAAAAACACAACAAATTATTACGCATGGATTTTCCGGCAGATCCACCTGTTAGTTGTGATGTGCCCGATGTGCTGGTGCAGGCCCTGGGTCACAGACCTGTCGAAGTACTGGCGGCGGAAGATTACCTGGTGGTTTTTGAGTCAGAAGAAATTATTCGCAACCTGACTCCCAATCAGTTG
>JACPVK010000010.1 GCA_016191795.1 Gammaproteobacteria bacterium | reverse complement strand
GACCGCCGCCGCCCAGGCCATGGATTGTTCCCTGCCCTCCGTCGTGCGCACCCTGGCCGCACTGGAATCGCATCTGGGTGTGCGGCTGTTCAATCGCACCACCCGCAGTATTTCGCCGACCGAATCAGGCCGCTATTACATTGAGAGTTGCCGCCATCTGCTCAGCAGTATCGAGGACACAGAAATTGCCCTGAACAGCGATGTCGGAGAACCCGGCGGCCTGTTAACCGTGACCGCCCCGGTACAACTGGGGCAAATGTATATCGCGCCGGCTGTTACGCGTTTTTTGCGACACTATCCAAAAATACGCATCAAACTTTTATTGCTCGATAGAGTGATCAATCTGGTGGAAGAAAACATCGATGTGGGTATTCGCATCGGCACACTGGAAGACTCATCCCTTATCGCCCAGGTAATAGGTGAAGTGAATCGCGTGGTGGTTGCCAGCCCCGAATATCTACGCCTGCACGGTGAGCCCGCTCACCCCCGAGATCTGTTAACAGCCAACTGCATTCGTTTTACCGGCAGCAGTGCCTACGCCTGGGGTTTTCAGGAAAACAACCGGGATTTCAATGTTCCCGTCACCGGCAATTACGAACTCAACCAGATTTCACCAACCATCGATGCCTGTCTGGACGGCCTGGGTTTTGGCATGTTCATTTCGTATCAGGTGAAAGAACATATCAAACAACAACGCCTGAAAGTAGTCCTCAAGTCTTTTGAGCAAACACCTCACCCGGTAAATATTGTCTACCCGTCAAAACGCCAGTTACCGGCCAGAACAAAAGTATTTATTGAATGGATCAAAACAGAAATAAAATCGGCGCTGGCCGAGATAGCCAGATAGCGTTTTGTTTAGAAACACCCATCAGTAATATTTTTTTCGACTGGCTGGTGCGCGGTGACCACCCTGCAAAATCATATCGCCAGTCATCTGATGGCCACTAATAAGAACAAGCGTGTAGGAGCGGGCCATGCCCGCGACGGCTTGAGAAAAAGCTGAAGTCCGCAGATAAACGCTAGTGAAAAAAGCATTTGCCTTATTTGTAGAAACTTAGACACACGAAAGCGAGCAGGGTCAGGACTTGCGTTGTGCTAGCACAACGCAAGTCCTGACCCTGAGAGCATTGCGATCAGAAACAGGCCGTAATAGAAATTTTTCAGCGCAATCAATTCATGAATATTGAGCAGTTGCATGATCTGGGCGGCAATTCGCGGGTAACGCTCGGTTACAAAAAATAGCCTGGACAGATACAGGAGGTTTACTCGATCCTATTTAAATGCGAATACCCCTGACCGAAATATCAGATATAAGTTTTCGATTATAAGTTAATGCATTGCATTTATTTATAGATTTAATTGACTATGCGATTTTGCACATGTAGCGTTCTCTCCCGTTTGGGCTTGCATATTTGCGGTATCCTTACTTTTTTATGGATAAATTGTGAAGCTCAGGCATGTTGTAAGAACATGTAACTTCATTAAAAACCATCTGGAGGGTATATGAAAATGTCATTCCGTAAAGTCATTATTATTGGCGCCGCATTATTTTCTCTTCCTGCATTTGCAATAATTGATAATAACGCCCCGATTGTAAAACTAAGAGATATAACAAATGGAGGTTGTACTGAAGCAGGACTGAATATTGATAATTGTTTTACAGATATAACGAGTCTTTCAAATTGGGTGTCTGGTGTTCGACGGCCGAATGCCAGTACTCCTCTTGTCGTGGATATAGGTCCGGGAAAATTTGTTGGCGCCTTTGGTTGTAACAGTCTCGATTATCCGGGTTATGTCACTCTTAGGGGCGCAGGCATGAAAAATACCATCATCGAAGCACCTCAAAGCCCTGTTAGTACTAATAAGTGTGTACAGATGCGGTTCAGTGACATGACTTTAAGAAATACGGGCAATCTATTTGGGGTGCAAAATCTTGGAGGAAGCACTTTTTGGGATAATGTCGAGATTGATGGATTTGGATATGCCTGGTTTGATAGTCCGAGTGCCTGTGGTGTTAACTATATACCGGGTTCACATTATTGGTTTGGCAGCAAAATAACGACACGATCAGCAGCGGGTTCATCCACAGCGTATTTTAATGCATGCGATGTATCTTATTTTTTTGGATCAGAAATTACTGCTAACGCAACCGTATCAGGTACGCTTGTAAGAACAATAACTGCTGTAGGTGGCAAGGTTCATGTGTACGGATCAGTTATTAAAGCCCTTTCAGGTTCAGGCATTTCAACATCATCAATGTATGCTGCCTTGGCAACAGGAAAAGGGGAGATTCATATACATGGCACGGGTATTGATGCAATAAGTGCAGATGGAAACAGCTTGTATGTGCTTTCCGCAAATAGCGGAGGTGAAATTCATGCGAATGGTTCGGCCTATAACCTTAAAACAGGTGTAGGCGGTTCAATCTCGCGGATTAGTAACAGTGGCGGTCATATTCACGCTCCATACCTTTGGGAACATGTTCCGAATACTGACGGTGACATAAATACAATAGATACGAATTTTTCATCGGCTAATGGTGCAGATCAGACAACTGTAACATCTGGAACAAATGATGGTCATCCACATGTTGCAGTATATAGTACTGCGTGTCCTACAACTGCACGCTGGTATGATCAGGTCGACAAGGTATGTCGCAGCCAATAAGTAACTGGCTATATTCTCTAATCTGTTCGGGGCAGATATTTCTTAACGGGAATATTTGCCTCTTGTCTTATTCTTTCTGCAGTGTTGAGACAGCCACTCCTGTTTTATTTCTTTTGATTTTTCTTTCAGCTCACGTAAAAGGGCGCAATGCGCTGCGCTTATTGGCGCCCTACAACGGGCCAGTAGAAGGAACAGAGCAGGTCTTGCGTTATGCTAGTACAAATCAAGTCCTGACCCTGAGTAATTTAACCAGTCAGCATGTTAGGATCACATGAGAGCAATGTAATTAGTTATAATTCACCTGCCACCAACAGCTAATATCTGGATATCCCCCAGACACCTATACCCGCTAACAATTAATAATCAACAGGATACACCCATGATTGATTTGTTTATGATTGTGAAAACTATCTAAAAATCCAGCTCACGCGCATCTGCAATATATCATTCCTGACAATACTGTTCATTTTGGTCACTCTAAAAAGTCGCGCTCTACGGGAGATGTTTCCCTACAACTATTTAGGTGTATGGCGACTGCATACGAGCTGGGAATAAGAATAATCTCGTCGTGCATTACCGCTATGCTGGATCAACCAGCACAGGGTTAATGCTTTTTTCTTGACACAATATACACAGGAGAGTGTTATGAACCAGAAAAAACGAGTAGCAATTGCTGTAGCTGTCATGATGGGATCAATGCTGGGTATTGCCGAGTCGGCTTACGCCTATGAAATTGCGAATGAACGCACAACCGTTACGGCATGGGCGAGTGGGCGCGGCACCAGTGTCGACATACCCGTGACGACGGTTAGTGATCTCTGTGGTGACTGGGATGGTTGTACATTAAGAATGGGTATGTACAACTGGGATGGAACCTACCGTACCGCCTCACGTGAATCCTTGTTTTACTACAATACATGGAATTCAACGTGGCGTGCTTCTTACGCTGATGCGGCGGGTACAAACAATAACGGAGTCACGGAACATGTTATGAATGCCTGGGCCTGTTATTTTACGGATGGCTGGTATATCAACTGGGCGAACATCGGTGATATTAATCCAAGTTTTGCGTTGCTGTCATGGAATCAATACAACGCAACATGTAAATTAACCATTATCGATTAGTCATTAAGTACAGCATTAATACAACTGCCCTGAGTGGTTGTTTTAATGCTGTATCTAAATATACAAAGGAAATTATATGAAAAATTATATTTCTTCTAAAACCATGATTGCGGGTGTTGCACTTGGCGTTTTGGTTTCTGCAGGCATCTACATTACGCATGACAATTCCATTACCCTGCCTGATAACGAGCAGACGGCATTGCCCCCATCCACCGCCGAAGACATTAATAATACAACTACAACGCCTATACCTGTTGTCAAAATTGCAGACTGGAATGCCAGTATCGAGACCAGAGAGCAAGTCAATACTCGCGCCAAACAAGAAGAAGATTTTGCCAGCCTGGAAAAAAGCAACCGAGTTCAGTTGACTGAGGCCGAACTGGCATTGCCAGCACCATCAGGTGAAAATGTTATAACGGAAGCGACAGGCGAATATGCAGACCAGATTAATCCACAAGGTATTTTGCAAACCGCCAGACAGGAAGGTTATTTTCCTCCTGAAGTGGATCCTGATTCTCATCCCCCTGGCAGTAATAATATAACATCCGAACGCCAGGATAAGTACGCACACGAAGTGAATCAACAAGCACTGATTAACAAAGCCAGGCTTGAAGGATACTCACTCCCCGATGTTTCCCCGGATTCTCATCCGCCCACTGGCGAAAATGTTACTTCGAAACTTCAAGGCGAAAAGTCTCCTGAGAGTATTGAGTTAAAATCTATGTAAACATACGGAATAACAAGAAACAATCAGGTAGTGCCGAATTCTCCTTACCTGAAATCCAGGACCCTGCCCCGGTACTTCTTCAGGTGCAGGAAAGTGGCGGGATTGGAGAAGATGATGACACATACTCGGATGATATCTGAGGATTCAGCACACTCAGGGTGATCAACCGGTGAAGTGACGGGGCGCTAGCGGCAAACCGCTGTTGTAATTTGGCACAAAT
>JACPVK010000009.1 GCA_016191795.1 Gammaproteobacteria bacterium | reverse complement strand
TCGGTGGTTTAGACTGGTGGAAAAGGGATGGTCATCAAACAGATTGTAGTTGTGGCTAACCTTGCCAGCAGCGTGGCAAGAAATTGAGGGCAGACCGCAATTTTGCCAGTGCACTCAATATGTCCTGGTAACCTCTGAATATCATTATAGATGGGTAAGATAAACGCGGCTTTCGTGTTAAGTGGAAAATTTAGGTACCCTGAGCCTCTAAAGTTTGGTCAGATCAGAGTGTTTTCTCAAGTAACTCCAGCACCAGATCATCCCGCTTCGGCAAACCATAACGTGCTATGCCATAGGGAAATGGTTTGCTTATGCCGGTACGTAAATAGGCTCGACGTTCATACCATGCGATAAGTTCGTGGCGTAGCGTAATCACGGTCATTTGCATGTGCCGACTCTGCCATAGATGTCGAGCCATGTTTTCGGCTTCAGCTAACAGTGCTCTGCCAAGGCCGGCATTTTGCATGCTTGGGTGAACGGCAAACATGCCGAGATAGGCAGTATCGTTTTGCTTTTGTATATGTACTGAAGCAAGTAGCTGGCCGTGATTCACAGCCAGCACAATGACATTGTCGGCAGCCAGGATGATATCCGATACTTCCTGTGTATCGGTACGCGTGCCATCCAGAAAATCGGCTTCGGTTGTCCACCCATTTCGGCTGCTGTCACCGCGATAGGCAGATTGCACTAATTCAACTATGTCATTTACATCCTTAAGTGTGGCGGTACGAAATACTAAAGAATGGATGGGTGAACTTGTCATGGAGTTTTTTTCTTTATGTTAAACACGAGCCATAAGCTGTATCTCGCGTCATGATGATTGCATCGTGCAGGCAAAATTGTATACGTGTTTAGCCAGGTGGTCGATATCGGTGCAGCCCAGGCTGTATAACGAAGCATGACTGGACTCGTGTTGCCTCAGTATGATGCAGGATGGCGCGTGCTAGCTGGCCGTCGTGTCAGAAAAATAGCATTAGGTTGTGAGTAACCGCACAATTTGCATCTGATCATGACGGATATTTCAGTCTTGATGTTTGTTGGTATGCATCCTGCAGAAAGATTGTTGTCCTGTGCAGACCTGGAGGTGGCTATGGCGGCAGTTAGTTATCTTTCTACTATCGATCGTTATCATGAATGCCAGCATGCGATACGTGAATTACTGGCATCCATTTTAACGGGTATAGGACGTTCAGATTTGTTCATGGATTCAGCATCCATGCGCGAGGCTATGTGTGATATTTCATCGCGCTATCCGTTTGTGGACCTGCTTTATACGATCGATGAAAAGGGCATGCAATCCAGTGACAATATTGCCTGCTCAAAAAAACGTGAAGTGATAGGCGCCGGCGGTATTGGTCATGACCGCAGTCAGCGCCCTTATTATTTGTTAGCGCGTGACCTCGAAAGCGTCGTTGTTACCGAACCCTATTTATCAACAGCCAGTCGTAAATTGTGTATTTCTGCTGCGCTCAAGTGGCGCGATGCCAATGGTGTGGTGCTGGGTTTTATTGTGCTGGATATTGATCTGGCGGGTACAGTTGAATTTTTGATGGGCGATTCCTTACGTAAACGTTTTGTTCCGGCATTTCGTGTGGTTTACAGCATTATTGTATTCGGCCTGTTTGTTGTGGTGGGTTTGTTATTACTGTCGGCATTTCATGAGGTCATGTCGCTGTTTCATGCGGAAGCAGACCGTGCGAGCATTCAGCTCAAACCATTTGGTGTGATTATATTTCTCACTCTCGGCCTGGCGGTTTTTGATCTGGGAAAAACCATCCTGGAAGAAGAAGTGCTAATGCATAAGGATATATTTCGTCATAGTTCAACGCGGCGTACGATCACGCGGTTTATCGCAGCTATCCTGATTGCGGTTTCTATTGAGGCTTTGTTGATGATGTTTAAGTCGGCTTTGAACGAATCGTTATCGATTATGCCGGCGGTATGGATGATGCTAACGGCAGTCGGATTGCTGGTTGGGCTTGGCTCGTATGTGTATCTGGGTGCCAGGGCAGAAGTACTGCTGGTGAATAATCGCGCTACGGCGAAATAATATTTTATGTTTATGGTTTATTCCAGCCGACGTGTATCCGCCAGTTATTGTTTTCCATTACCAGGTTAAAATGACGGGTAACCGTTTTCATCGGCATTGGTTTGCCTTTGTAGGCCATATCCATTTGCAGTTTCATTTCATCCAGTGTTGGCAGTCCCGGTTTATCGAGTATCGCCAGGTTGTAAACCTGCTTGATCATGCGCTCGGCATCCGGGAAATGATAAATCACTTCGGCGCTGGCATCGTTACCAGAGAATGTAATAGCAGTAATCTGATAGGTGATGTCGTGGAAATACTTATCAGCCAGGTTGGGTTGTAATTGTTGTTGTTCTTCCAGATATTTTTCCCTGGTTTTAATCGCATGGTCTTTTTCAGATAATAAATCATAATATTCGTTGTGATGCCTGTTGATGGATGCGTCAATAAATTGTTTCAGGATGATCTCGGCATCCGCAGTGCTTTGTGTTTGTGTCACAACGGGAATGGCTATGCTGGCCTGGCCAGGTTCGGGTATTTTGTCGCAGGCTGTAATACAGAAGCTAACGCTGATGAGCAGGATGAATAGTTTAGTGTGCATAATGTCTTGTCTCGGATTAACGATCCAAACACCTGAGTGTCGGCTAGCTACGAATATTTCATCAAAAAGAAAAGACTTAACGCAAATGAGCGCAAATAGAAGCGCAAATGAAATAAAAGCTGTCCCAATTGACCCAGGTACAAATTGATTCTTGATGAAAAGCGTCGGCCTGAAGGCCGACCTACAGAAAGATCACGGCTTTGAAGGTTCGACTTTAGTCGAACGTTTTTGCTGTGTCAATTTAATAAAACATTCGGCAATGACGAAATAAAAAGTTTTATTTGACTTAATCAGAACTCCCCTGGGTTTTTAAAAGCCGTATGGTGGCAGCTGCTGTTTTTTTGTTAATGTCGCACATCACATCACAATATTCGTTGTTTTCATCGACAGGGGTCGGGTCATCGGCGCAGCTGCAGCCACCGATTATGCTGGTGTAAAAAATACCAATTTTCGCATGAATGAATTCATCGTCATCAGAAACATGAAGAATCATCGCCTGAATTTTATTATCGAGTGCGTAATTGCCAACCGTTAAACCTTGTTGTAACGGGAGATGTTCGGCTTTGAGTTGTTCAATGTCGCTTTTTAAAACAGTGTCAAATTCCGCTGTTCCAAATGCCATGAGGGTGTTGTGTAACAAAATCATGGTGTGTGGCCTGCATTAAATCGGGTCTACCGCAATTTTCATAACCACCTTGCGAATTTTCCCTGTACCCACCAGTGGGGCATGGGCATCTTGCGGGAAAAAAATACAGAATTCGTTGGCGTGAGTTGCAATCCAGGTGTCAATGTGGTCAGTAAAAAACTGAATATCCTTTTCACTATTGAACGCATCCAGTGGTTGCTGGCAGTCGCTTAGCGATTTCCAGCCCATTTCGTCACGGCCTTGCAACACCAGTTGTATATCAATGTATTTGCGGTGACATTCCAGCTTGGCGGCTTCGCGTACACGTGCAGATACCTGTTCGATGATGGCAAACATCTGTTTGTCGATAATGACATGGATACCGGGTTCCAGTGCGGGTAAATCCTTGCTGCGCAGAAATTCTATGGCGCGTGGAAACAGGGGATGTAGCGATGCATAACGATCGGCATTGTTGAGTGTATCGTAAATCATATAGTCTAACGTGCCAGTAATTGAAATGTGGTAGAAATGTATTGTGGGTCGGCCTTCAGGCTGACGCTGTT
>JACPVK010000043.1 GCA_016191795.1 Gammaproteobacteria bacterium | reverse complement strand
TGTTTCAACTATGCTGATGAGCAATATCATTAGTACATAGCAGTGGCAGGAATAGCTTATATTGGGATTTCAATTTCGAGGCCGCAGAATTACTATTCAGCTATCGAGAAAATAGGTGTCCGCATATGGCCTAATCTGCATGTGGGATACCTCCATGAAAGAGATTCTAACAATTCGCCTGCGTTGCGTATGGAGTATTTCCTTTCATACGCGTTTTCCTCTACTATTCCACCATCCTGTCAGTACACCACAAACTAATCAGATAAGGAGCCGCTATGCTAAATGAGCCTACAGGCACGATTACTACATTGACTATTGTCTTGTCCTCTCTCCTGCTCTTCGCCTGTGCTACTGAAGAAGAAAACAGCATTACAATTGATACTACGCCTGCATCAATCCCTGCTGATGCCGTTTTACTTACCGATTCCAATGCTCTTACTATTGCAACAGAGTTAAATGTTCTGGCTCGTGCTATTAATACTGCCAGCAAAGGAGAATCGGGTAATTGCCAGACTAGTGGAACTGTAACCATTAACTGGATAAAGACGACCAATCCGAGTAATGGCACGATTTCCTACAGCAACTGTAACGTGCTCAATACGATTACTCATGGTGCACTGGGATTTAGTGTTAATTATACCTCCAGCATTAACTATACTTTGAATTCCTATGGTGCACTTTCTATAAATGATAACGGTGATGATTTCAGGCTATTTGGCATACAACTTACTGAAATCGGCCAGTCCGTCGATCCTAACCCCTATCCCTATAATCGTGACCTTACCTTTGCAGTAACTTCTAATGCAGCAATAGGTGGTGGTGTATTGTTTCAAACAATCACAGAGCTTTACGGTAGCAGTGATACCTGTGCCTATAACGGAACCCTTCTGGTGTCCGGCGCCAGCGGCAGTAAACTGAAAATTTCGTTTACCTCCACTGATGTATCAATAGAACTCGATGATGGTGTTGACGGCAATGGACCAATCTACGTCGCGATACCTGGTAGCCCGTTTGCCACTAACGATAACGGGCCGTGCTTTTAATAAACCGTAAAACCAGGGTCAGACCCAATGCCATTAAGTAAATTTTTTGCAGGGTGGGCGAAGCGAAGCGTAACCCGCCATTTTGATGGGTTGCGCTGCTCTTCACCCATCCTACGAGGGTACAAATTTTCCTTAACTTAATGACATTGGAGTCAGACCCGGAAAACACTTACTTAAACTCATTAAAAGCAAAACATTTGTCACCGGGACACAGAAATTTATATTGTTGATAAGAATATTTCTGTACTGCTGTGGGTAGTTCTTTCTCTTAAATAAAGCCATTCAAATAAGGAATCGGTTCTATTAGGAATCCAGCAACTCCCACCTTTCATACGCCTGTTTTAAATCTGTTTGCAACTGCTGCCAGCGCAATTGCGCCGCATTAATAGCCGCCTTGTCCTGCTGATAAAAACTGGCCGCATTCATGGCCGTTTGCAGTTCGGAAATTTCTGTTTCCAGGGCTTCTATTTTCGCCGGCAGTGTTTCCAGTTCACGTTGATCCTTGTAACTGCGCTTTTTTCCAGGTGTTGCGTCAACTGGTTTGGCAACTTCTCTTGGTTTTTCATCGGGTGGTTTGCTGGCAGCAGGCCTGCTTGTTACCTTGCGCTGACGCATCCAGTCATCATAACCACCCACATATTCATTTACCGCGCCATCACCTTCAAACACCAGGGTACTGGTGACAACATTATTAATGAATTCTCGGTCATGGCTGACCAGCAATAACGTACCTTCATAATCCATTAATTTTTCTTCCAGCAACTCCAGTGTTTCCACATCGAGATCGTTGGTGGGCTCATCGAGTACCAGCATATTGAACGAGCGCGCAAATAATTTTGCCAGCATCAATCGATTGCGCTCACCACCGGACAGGGCACTAACCGGTGAGTTGGCGCGTTGTGGGCTAAACAGAAAATCCTGCAGGTAACTCATCACGTGTTTGGGTTTGCCGCCAACATTGAGGGTATCGGTGCCCGGCGATAGATTCTCTTTTATGGATTTGTTATCCACCAGATCGGTACGGTGCTGATCGAAATAGGCGACTTCGATTTTACTTCCCAGTTTGATGCTGCCCGATTGCGGCTGTAACTCGCCCAGTAATAATCTTATTAAGGTTGTTTTACCAACACCGTTAGGGCCAACTATGCCTATGCGATCGCCGCGCTGAATTGCGACGGTTAAATTCTTTACAATAGGCTTGTTATCAAATGAATAGGAAACATTTTCAGCATCGATTACCCGCTTGCCGGATTTTTCCAGATCGCCAAGGCTGATTTTTACCTGGCCACGGCGCTCAATACGCTGGCTGCGTTCACGACGCAAGGCTTCGAGTGCACGCACCCTTCCTTCGTTACGGGTACGTCTTGCCTTGATACCCTGGCGTATCCACACTTCTTCCTGCGCCAGTCTTTTATCAAATTCCATATTGGATTTTGCTTCGGAATCCAGCGCCTGTTGCTTGTTAATTAAATACTGTTCGTAATTACCGGACCAGCTGGTTAATTTGCCTCGATCCAGCTCAATAATGCGTGTTGCCATGTGGCGAACAAAAGCACGATCGTGCGAAACAAATAACAGGGCGCCTCGCCATTCCAGTAAATATTGTTCCAGCGATGCAATGGACTCGATATCGAGATGATTGGTTGGCTCATCGAGCAATAACAAATCCGGTTCGTTAACCAGGGCGCGGCCAAGTAATACTCGGCGCTTTAATCCGCCGGATAAATTTTCAAAGGCATATTCGGCGGGTAAATCCAGTTGCGATAACACCGTTTCAACACGCTGTGACATATGCCAGCCACCTTTGGCTTCCAGCTCGTGTTGCACCTCTTCCAGTTGCGACATTAATTTTTCGTCAACCGAATGTTCCATTTCGAGAATAATGTGATGATATTTTTTGATTAAATCACCCAGACCTCCCAATCCGGATGCCACCACATCATAAACGCTATCAGCCATATTATGGGGAACGGCCTGCTCCAGATAGGCCACTTTTAAACTTTGCGCTCGCTCAATAGAGCCATCATCGGCCTGGATAAATCCGCCTATCAATTTCATCAGGGTTGATTTGCCTTCGCCATTTCGGCCCAGCAAACAAACACGTTCACCCGCATCAATGGTTAAATCGGCTCCGTCGAGCAGATTGTGTCCACCAAAACCTAGCATAATATTTCGCAGCGTAATCAGCGGCATGGTAATTCCAGTTAAAAGAGGTAATGAATCAGGTTGGTGTTTACTGCTAACAGTGTAATGCTGGCAAGCTGATGCGTAATTTAATAAAATTTCATTTCGTACTGAACAAAAGCACCGTCTATGTTCTCAATGTAATTCCGGGAGAAATCCAGCTCTTCCTTAAAGAACAACTGTGGTCTGACCGAGATTCGTGTGCTTCCGGCAGGATCGAGATTGAGGGGTTTATCGGAATACACTTCCGCAACACTATCACTGGTCGCATCAAATTTGATGTTTTTAAGCATCTCAAATGTGATTTTTGTGTCCAGCTGTATTCGCTCACTGGCGTTACTATCCGTACTGATTATTTCAACAGTTCCCGCAGGCACGTCTGTAGTCACCTGTGTTGAATTTAAAGTCGTAACAGACTGAGTGGCTGATGGCTGGTCGGACTTGTCACATGCCAGCATCAAACTGCCTGCCAGTAGCATTACTATCGTTTTGTATATCATACCCTGGGTTTTTTCCTCGGTCTTTGCCAGCCACTCACAATTTTTTGTGGCACACGGCTTATGACCAGTACATCTTTCTCCACATCACGTGTCACGGTTGTGCCGGCACCGATGGTCACATTATCGGCAATCTTCACCGGCGCCACTAACTGAGTATCCGAATCTATAAACACATTATTACCGATAATTGTTTTATGTTTGTTGGCACCATCGTAATTGCAGGTGATGGTACCGGCACCAATATTCACATCCATGCCGACTTCCGAGTCTCCTATATAACTTAGGTGATTAACTTTACTGTGCACACCAATGGTGGCTTTTTTTACTTCCACAAAATTACCAATTCTACTTTGCTCGCATAAATGCGTTTCCGGCCGGATCCGGGCAAAAGGACCGACTTCAACCGCGTTATCGATGCGCGCATTTTCAATGACGCAGTTGGTTTTGATAATAACGTTATCACCAATCACGGAATCCGTAATCACCGTGTTGGCACCAATTCGGGTTCCACTGCCAATTTTAACCTTGCCTTCCAGTATCACATTAATGTCGATGAACACGTCAGCTGCTATTTCAACTTCACCACGCACATCGATACGTGCCGGGTCTGCCAGTGTTACTCCGTCAGTCATTAACTGATTGGCAATATTGCGCTGCCTGATCCGTTCCAGTGTCGCCAGTTGCATACGATTGTTGACTCCTTCCACTTCGTAGGAAGCGCCGGGGTGACAGGTTGTTATTTCAATTTTCTCCTGTGATGCCAGTGCAAAAATATCCGTTAAATAATATTCACCCTGAGAATTTTTGTTATCGAGGCGATCCAGTAATTTTTTCAATATTTTGCCATTCACTGCCAGTATGCCTGTATTCACTTCCGTTATTTTTTTCTGATCATCACTGGCATCTTTTTGTTCAACTATTCCAACGACCTTGTTATGGCGATCACGTAATATGCGCCCATAGCCAAATGGCTGTTCCAGATAAACTGACATCAAGGCTAGTTTATTTTCCAGATTTACCAGCATGGGACTGAGACTGGTCACTTCTGTTAATGGCACATCGC
>JACPVK010000042.1 GCA_016191795.1 Gammaproteobacteria bacterium | reverse complement strand
TTGAAAGGATCAAAATGCCAGCGGTCCGCATCAAATGGCACCGTGTCGGTATGACCGGCGAGCACCAGTCCGCCATCGTCGGTGGCGCTGCCTAACCGCGCCAGTAAATTCGCCTTGCGATCATTCACAGGCATGATTTCAATAGCAAAGCCGCTGTCGCGTAACCAGGTGGCGAGCAAATGAATCACCGGCAAATTGCTCTGGTCCAGATCCGGCGTAATGCAACTCACCGACGGCGTGGCGATGAGTTGTGACAGCATGGTGTGAAGTTCGGGTTGAGTCATGCGCGTCTTTGTGGCTCGAGTAAAAAGAAAAAGAAAACGCAAATGCGTCGCTCCTACGCATCCATGCGCTTGCGACATTCGCACTTCATCGCTGCACATTCCATGCTTCGCTGATGAAGGCCCGCCATGCACATCCGTGCGCATGGCGTTCGCAGCAGTGCTGCTCACCCCTGTGCATCACGCAAATGAACGCAAATGGGAGCCAGTAATTCTATCGTTCCCACGCTGTGCGTGGGAATGCGTGCCCAACCGGTTGTTACAGATTCCCACGCGGAGCGTGGGAACGAGAACAAGAAGTTCTTTTGCTTTTAATTTGCGTTCATTTGCGTTCATTTGCGTTCTCTGTTTCTTTAATCTTTCAGTCCCGAATACTCTCATTCTCCAGCATCACCACATCATTCAATTTGCACTTTAAAATTTCCTGGCGCAGTGCCTCAACGGCTTCCGGTCGGGTAAAGCTTTTACGCCAGGCCAGTGCCACCCGGCGCGTGGGTGCCGGACGTTTGAAGGGTATCAGGCTCAACAGGCTGTTGTTGGTGCCGCGGCCGGAGCTGGAGGGTAATACGGTAATGCCGGCGCCGGTGGCGACCATGTGGCGTATGGTTTCCAGCGATGTGCCGGCAAGTCCCTGCTGCAAACTGCCGGATGTCTGGCACATTGGGCAGGTTTGTAAAACCTGGTCGCGAAAACAATGTCCGGGGCCGAGCAATAGCAGGCTCTGTTCGGCGAGTTCGGCGGCCTCAATATTTTTGCGACTGGCCCAGGGGTGATCTTTGGGTGTGGCCACCATAAAGGGTTCGTCATATACAGCCTGGGTGACTATGCCCTGTTCTGCAAAGGGCAGAGCGATAATAATGACGTCAACTTTTCCCTGCTTCAGTTGTTCACTGAGTACAGCCGTAAAGTTTTCCTCTATCAGCAATGGCATGTCCGGCGCACGACGATGTATGCGTGGAATCAGCTGCGGTAATAAATAAGGTGCAATGGTGTAGATAGCGCCCAGACGTAACTGGCCTGCCAGCGGATCGTTACGATTACTGGCCAGTTGCTTGATAACGGAGGCCTGTTCCAGTACGCGTTGTGCCTGTTCAATGATGCGTTCACCGACCGGTGTAATACGTAATTCATTGCGTACGCCACGTTCAAACAATTCTACCTCGAGTTCCTCCTCCAGTTTTTTGATGCCAAGACTCAGTGTCGGCTGACTGACATGGCAGGCGTCCGCCGCCCGGCCAAAATGCTGGTGCTGGGCAACGGCGACAATATAGCGAAGTTCGGTCAGGGTCATGGCAAGTCATTGAAGAAATCTATTGATGACTGATTTTAAACATTAATTATGTGTCTGGTGTCGTTTTGGCAAAACTAATTTGTTTTGAAAGTGGCAGCTTGCTCAGGTGTTTCTGCCAGGCTCTGAACCAAAGTTGTTGATTTTTTGCTATATATTGCCGATGACCATTTAGATGATGAGGGTATATCCTTGTTCAAATTTCACTTCATATGCAAAAGCGTACGTAATAAATTGCTGTTTATTGCAGGAATAGGCGCTGCCCTGTTGTTAACAGCCGTGATCTGGGCGCTGAATGCAGGCTGGTCCCATGCGGAACATGTAGATCATATTATTGACCAGGATTTGCGAACCAAATCTGAAATGCACGAACTGGCTACTCTCTATGCTACCGAGATTCATGCCTGGAAAAATATCCTGATCAGGGGGAGCCAGGATGATGTGCGCAACAAGTACTGGTCCAATGTGGAGTCCATCCATCATAAAGTTCAGGAAGAGGCCGGGCGTATCAGGGATGAATTGATGAATGTGCACGAGGATCCCGAAGCGGCAGCGATTATGAAGGAATTTATCAACCAGCATCAGGCCATGTTTGATACCTACAAAAAAGGACTGCAGGTTTATGTGGAGTCGGATTTTGATGTAGCCCGGGCCGACAAGCTGGTTGAAGGTGTCGATAAAAAACCCAATGAGTTGCTGCAACAAATGATTCACATTATGGACACGGACGCAACAAGAGTCTTACAGGAGGCCAGAAATGATTTTGTGTTTGATCAGAAAATGACGGTTGTATATATCGCACTCGCAATGCTTATCTCCTTCACACTGTTTCTGTTCATGATACAAAAAACAGTTATTTTACCGACCAGGCGCCTGATGAAGGATCTGGCGCTGATGGCCTCTGGGGATTTTACGCACAAGATTGTCGTGGAATCGGGTGACGAAATTGGGCAGTTGTCAGCCAGCGGGGCCAAATTGCAGGAAGACATGGGGAGCATCGTTAAACTTATAAATGAGTCCGTGTTTCGGGTTTCGGCCTCGGCCGAGGAAATGGCGCATATCACCGAGCAATCCAACCAGGCCATGATGAGTCAGCGCAACGAAACCGATCAGGTTGCCACCGCCATGAATGAAATGACGGCAACCGTGCACGAAGTGGCCCAAAACGCACAACTGGCAGCAGGTTCGGCACATCAGGCTAACAATGAAGTGAATACTGGCCAGGCGGTGGTGAATGACGCGATTCGTGCCATTGCTTCATTGATCCAAAAAGCAGAGCGTGCTGC
>JACPVK010000041.1 GCA_016191795.1 Gammaproteobacteria bacterium | reverse complement strand
GGAAGATGGGTCTGTTATGAATGGCACTTACTTAAAGACAGATCAATGCAGTAGCGTGCCATGCCCGCGACCAATGTGAAAAGAAACAGATAATGCAAATGAACGCAAATAAATTATTTCTCCATGGCTATTCTATTGTTTGAATTTTCACCCGCCTGCCATCTTCCACATCATCACTCGGATGGTTGATTACTATGTCACCCTCATTAACACCATCAAGAATCTGGGCGATTAAACCATTACGCTGCCCAATGTTTACAGTTTGTCGATGAGCCTGATTATTTTTTACAATAAACACGGCCCAGCCATTGTTGTAACGGAACAGACTGCTGGCGGGTACCTGTAATACTTTATCTTCATGCCACAGGATAAACCGCGCTTCCACGCGGTAGCCATCACCCAGTTGTTGCCATTGTTCAGGCGGTGAAGTGAAATCCGAAATAACCAGCACGCGCTGTTCTTCCACGCCCAGCGCCGAAACTTTGGTGAAGCCCACCGGTTCGACATTACGCACTTTTCCTTCCAGTGGCTGTTCGCCACCCCAGCGATCAAACAGCACTTGCATGCCGGGTTTTATTCTTACCGCATCGGCCGAGAGAACATCTACTTCTATTTCAAGCGCAGACGGGTCGCCAACTTCCAGCAAAGGCTCACCCGTGCGTATCGGGCCGGCGCATTCATGCGCCAGTTTAAGAATTTTTCCATTAACAGGTGAGCGCACTTTTACCCTGTCTGAATTTTGTGTAGCGCCGGTACCGTATTCCAGCACGCTCTTTGCCGCATCCAGTTCATAGCGCGCCACGTCCACCGTGAAATCGGCAGAACGTTTATTGGCAGCGGCGGTATTGGCAGTCGTGAGTGCCTTGTCATAGGCATCTTTTGAAACCACGCCTTTTTCCATCAGCGGTTGCATGCGTTTAAGATCATTATTGGCCAACTGTTCATTCGCCGCCGCCGCACGTGCGCGTTCTTCCGCGGCACGCAATGCAGATTTGGCAGACTCGATTTTCGCCAGCGCCTGCGCACGGCTACGCGCATCCAGCACTTGTGATTGCAAAGGTGTAATGTTCAATAACACTTCTCCCTGTTTCACGGCATCGCCCACATGCAATTGCACCCGGCAGGTCACACCATCCACCGGCGCGGCGACCACATAGCGATCCATCACCCGCGTACGGCCTTCTTCTTCAATCGTGACCGTGAGCGGCGCGCGTGACACTTTCGCCATTTCCACCAATACCGGCTGCGGCAAAAATCCCCAGATGATCAACACCACAATCACAACCGAAATGACCGTGATGACAGGATGTTTTCGCAATAAAGTAAACATCGTTCTATTCCTTGGATTTGAGCACCGCCACCATATCGAGCTGGGCAAGGTTGCGCCAGATCATGATAGCGGAAATAACGGAAGAACCCACTACGACCAGTGCCGCCAGCGCATACACATCCAGGCCTAACACCATCGGCACACGATATAAATCCGAATCAAACTGATACGCCATATAGCTGCACAAACCGTATCCGAGTACAAAACCGACAGGGATAGCCACCACGGTTAACAATGCCATCTCACCCAATAAAATATATGCCACTTCGCCGCGTTGAAAACCCAGCACACGCAAACTGGCCAGTTCGCGGTTTCGTTCAGACAAGGCAATGCGCATACTGTTATAAATCACACCAAAGGCAATAAAGCCGCCGAGCAGGCTCGTTATAAACGTAAAAAACAAAATCGTTTCGGCCAGGGTTTCGTAAAACATGCGGATGGCTGACGCCTGTTCCACCACGCCGGCCACACGCGGCATATTTTTAAGTTCACGAAAAACCTGCTTTTGATAATTTTCATCCACTTTTATCCAGGCACCTGAAATCGCATCGCCTTCTTTTAACAAACGGTTGAGCGATGCCTGCTGCATATAGGCATTCAAACCCAGATATTCCTTCGCCGTGCCTACCACCGGCACTTGCACAATCGGACGCGCACCTTCGAGCACTTCAAGGCTAATCATATCGCCGGGTTTAATGTGCAGCAGCTCGGCCAGATAATCCGTCAGCACCACGCCCTCCGCTGGCACATCAATGCGATGCAGGTTTTCATCCAGCAGGCGCAACAACACGCCATCATTTTGAATACCCATCACCGAGGTGCGATAAAACCGGTGTTCAAATTGAATCCTGACTGGCACTTCGCGAAACGCTTCCACATGTTCCACACCCTGCAAGCTGCGCAGGGAATACAACGAACGCTGTGATGTGGGTTCGGTATACATCGCAGTGAGATCACTGGTGTGACTCATGCGAAACTGCACATCCACCATGTGACCGATGGCACCTTCCTGAAAACCGCTAACCATCATGGTGCCGCAGGCCATACTGATGCCGAGCATGGTCAAAAATGATTTCAGCGGCCGGCGTTCAATGTGGCGCAAAATCATGCGCGTGGGTTGCGAAAACCAGCGTTGCAATCCCAGGCGTTCAACTAGCGTGGCACGATACATCGCCGGTTGCTCCGGGCGCATGGCCTGCGCGGGCGGCAAGCCCGCCGCCTTGCGCACCGAAAACATAGTGCCCAATACCGCCACGCCAATACTGATCAACGCCGCCGCCAGAATCACTTCAGGCCGCAACACATAAATCAGAAATGGGAAGCTGTAAAAATCCATATAGATATTACTGAGCGATTTACCCATCCAGATGCCGACACCAATGCCAATCACTATGCCGATGGACACAATCATGACGATCAGCTTGATGTAATGCATGGCCACCGTCCAGTCGCTGTAACCAAAGGCCTTGAGCGCGGCAATTTGTTCGCGTTGCAAGCGGATCAAACGGCTGGTGACCACATTGAGCAAAAATGCCGCCACGCCAAAAAATATCACCGGAAAAATCGTTGCCACAGTGCGTTGCTGTTTCAACTCTTCTGACAAAAACCGGTTGGAGAATTGATCCTTGCGTGCATAGGCGCCAATGCCGCCGTAAGGTTTCAAAATCATATCAAGCCGGTCAATCACATCCTGTTCATTGGCGCCGCGACTTAAAGTGAGTGTGACATTATTAAACGCACCGTCCATGTCATAAGCTGTGGCCAGGGGTTTGCGCGCCATCCACAACACACCATAGCGTTGATAATCGGGAAACATCGCACCCGGCGCAATCTGGTAAATATATTCCGGCGACAGGGCATGGCCCACCACCGTGAGTTGTTTGCGCCGGCCATTAATGGTGGCGTGAAGTTTATCGCCCGGTTGTAAATGATGCGCGCGCGCAAATTCCACGCTGAGCAACACTTCATTATCACGCCCCGGATCAATCAGGCGACCGGCCTTTAACGTCACCTGATTCAACAGGCCGCGGCTGTTATCCGGTAATGAAATCAAATGCCCGCTCACCGGATCATCAAAACCCGCCACATCCAGATTCACATACGCCACCACGCGGGTTTCGACTTTATCCACGCCCGGAATCTCTTCAATGCGTTTCAACACGGCCAGTGGCGCACGCTTGAGCGTGGCAAACACATGCGCAAAATGATTATTGCGATAATAAGACTCACGCGTTTCATACAGGGAATCGAGCGAGCTTAACGACATGATAAAAATACCCACGCCGCCGACAATCACCATGGCAATCGCCAGTGCCTGCATGCGCATGGCCCAGAGTTCGCGCCAGAGTTTGATATCAATGGCTTTCATTTCACTTCACCATGTCAGCTCCCGTGGCGGCAGTTTGATTTCATTCACGTTCACCTTGGTAATCAAACCATCGGCGAGATGAATCACACGATCCGCCATGTGCGCAATGCCCGCATTGTGCGTAATCACGGCAGTGGTGGTACCCAGTTCCCTGTTCACGCGTTGCAGCGCTTCGAGCACCACAATGCCGGTTTGCGAATCCAGCGCGCCGGTGGGCTCATCGCACAACAACACATCGGGTTGTTTGGCAATGGCGCGCGCAATCGCCACGCGCTGCTGTTCACCGCCGGAAAGCTGCGCCGGGAAATGATCCAGCCGTTCGCCCAGCCCCACCAGTCGCAAGGCATCTTCCGGTTTCATCGGCGCTCGGGAAATTTCGGTGACCACGGCCACATTCTCGCGCGCGGTCAAACTGGGAATCAGGTTATAAAACTGAAACACAAAACCGACGTGATAACGCCGGTATTCGGTGAGTTCGCGTTCAGTGGCACGAGTAAGATCGCGGTCGCCATAAAACACATGGCCATCGGTGGGCGTATCCAGCCCGCCCAGAATATTCAGCAAGGTAGATTTACCGCTGCCGGAGGCGCCCAGCAGCACGGTGAATTCGCCCTTGTACAGATCGAGATCAACGCCGCGCAGGGCATGCACCTGCACCTCGCCCATCTGATAGATTTTGGTGACGCCATGCACATGAAACACCACCCCTGCCTGCAAGGGTTCATGGGACGATGGTTTATCCGCGGGCATACATGGGCCTCCATGTATCGTTAAGTCAGTATAACAATGGAGTATTGGACTACTGTTTGATCCTGATCAGCCCGGATGGGTATTGCCAGCCGGCGTGGCGCATCAGAAGCTCATGATATTGTGTTTGCAGCCCTGAAATGTTCACAGTATGATCAGGTCAGTTTGTGTGCGAGACAAGCAGTTTAGCACCAAAGCCCTCTTTTGAGGACAATAACAAAACTCTGGCCTTTCTTGAATTTTTTCTAATAGATATTAAACACGCGTTAGAGTAAAAATGAAAAAGATTAAAACCACAAGAGCTAATTACATTGCACTACATGTTGCACAGACTATTTTTACTGAAAATACTTATG
>JACPVK010000040.1 GCA_016191795.1 Gammaproteobacteria bacterium | reverse complement strand
GCGACCATCCTGGTATTTTCTGCGTTGTCGCTCTTTGTCGGTTTTACTGCCACTTTTGCGCCGTACGTGATAAGTAGAAATGCAGCTAATATATTGTTCACGATATCCGGCTTGCTGACATATGCATGTGTTATTTTGTTTATGGCAAACATTATGCCCAGGCGCGCTAGTGCGATTCTGCACATATTCAATAGGGCATCTGCGGCAACCATCGTTGTTCTCGCACTACTAATTTGCGTGACTGAGTTGTCGTTGTTGCCATTTCTGAGTCGTGAGGTACTGATGGCACAGAACAGCCGTTTGGTTACGAACTTTGCCGGCGAAGACGAGCTGATGAGTAACTTGGCATTTCTGGCCACAGTCGATCAGTCCCCGAGACTTGACTTGTTCTACGGTGAGCCAAGCTATCTGGGGATCGTCATTTTTGTATGTGTGGTCTGTTACATGCAGACATCCCGGCTTATTGCGGATGTTCGTCACAACGATGCGTCTTCTTCAATTAGGTCTTCATCCAGCAAGACCTCCTTCAGTGGTACGTATCATCGATATGTTGTCGTTGTCGCTATTGTATCCATGCTATATCTCCAGTCTCTTAGTTCTATAATGTATGCGTTACTAGTGCTGTTGTTCGAGTTCGGAGCACCCATATTTAAACGCGCTTCCACTCCAAAGCTATTGTCATTTATTGTCTTGCTTGTGTTTCTTGCGTTGTTTTTCAGGCAAAGCCTTGAGTATTCTATCTACCGAGTCACCATGCAGGACAGTTTGAGCGTATTTCAGCGTTTCGGACCTTTGCTCGATTTTGACGTAAGTGACTACTTGTTTGGTGTCAGCGAAGAAACAAAGGTTCCGGACATCGGATTTCACAATGGTCTGTTGTACATTATCGCAATTTCAGGGCTGGCTGGAATCGCGTATGTTTCGGTCATTCTCCGTGCAGTATATCGGTCAGCACGACAGATCAAGATGTCCGCACTCTCGGTATTGGTCATCATGGCGTTGATCATGCAGAACGGGGCAGTATTCAGTCCTAACAAAGTTGTATTGTTCGCCCTAATTCTATTGCCTTTGTCGTGCGCCAGGGCCGTCTATCTGAGAAGCAATTTCAACTCATCCAAAGGGCTTCGCAGGTGAAAGGTGTGTCAGATAACGGAAATAGAGTTGAGCCATGGCGTGTCCTCGTTGTGGAGTTTGAGCCAACTCACTATAAGACTGACTTATGGAACGTGATTTCCGGCTCAGAACATATTGATCTTCTGGTGATCCATACACAAACGAGGAATTGGGATCGAGATGGTGGGCACGACTATCAGAGGTTTCCACGGCAATACTATGCCGGACTTGTTCTTTCAGGGTATGGGGTGGTTGGCGTGGTGCGATCGACCGCTTGCGTGATGAAAAGCATCATTGCGCGCATGCCGGATGTCGTTCTTGTTTGCGGATATTCGCACGCCCAGGCGGTTCTTGGGTTTTTAACCGCCTTTGTCTTGAGAAGACGTTTTGTGATTTATGTGGACGAGTTCAACAATGGCCGGCCGCCCGGAAAGTTCAGTTTTCTGAAATGGGTCGTTCGCGAGAGTCTGCGAAAATTCATTTTCAGCTATGGGAAAGCGGTTTTTGTATGCGGCCAGAAGGGGGTGGAGTCAGCAGTAACGGCAGGATGCGCTCCGGAAAAAATCCACGATTTTCCATATACCGTGGACTTGGAGAGAATTTTGAGGGACGCACCTGAAGACATTCCTGAGAAGTGCCTCTCCGACGTGCGTCGCTCCGAGGTTATATTGTTTTTTAGCGGACGGATGATAGTCAGAAAAGGGCTCCCATCTTTGCTTTCAGCACTCTCCACTGCCGAGGTCGGTAAAGAGTGGGTGCTGTGGATCGAAGGAGCTGGACCTGAGTTGGAGAATTATATAGCGCTTGCCAGACAATACAACATTGCCGGCAAGTGCCGGTTCCTGGGGTTTTGTCAGTATGATCTGCATAGCTGGTTGATTAGATCAGCTGACATTGTCATTGTGCCATCATTGCAGGACAACTGGGGAATTGTCGTTGACGAGGGCTTGCAGTTGGGCAAGGTTGTTGTTTCCAGCGATGCAACTGGCTCAGGGTATGATCGGGTCGTCGATAAGGTGAATGGGTACATATTCCCTGCCGGGGACGCCAGTGCTCTCGCGAAACTGTTGGCCATGCTGGTTGAAAATGGAAGAAGAGTATCTACTGAGGACCATTCGGCACGATTCAATACCAAGGTAGTACGGCCGATTGATAATCTGAAAACGCTGTTAGAGGTTGTCCGAGCATAGTTGGATGGGCGAGCAACGTAACTTTCTCTGGCTCAACGGAATATTCGACGAAGTTACAGTCGGTAGTTTTACGTCCATTAGCCCGGCTTCAAATTTCTGGCAGCGCGGCTTTGTGGAGGCTCTGCAATCACGGGGATGTCGCGTCGATTTGGTAGGGCATGCGATTGAGCGAGTATGGCCATTTGGCAGGCTATTTGTTCATGGAAAGCAAACTCGTTTTTATCCGGGCCTAACTGGTACCGCGATTGGATACGTCAATACTCCCATTGTTCGCGGTAAAGTTCAGTATATCCAGTACCTGCGGGCGGTAAAGCGGTTATT
>JACPVK010000065.1 GCA_016191795.1 Gammaproteobacteria bacterium | reverse complement strand
GGCTTGACTGATCAACAGGTGGACGTAGTCAATAAAACAATTACACCAGGCTGGAAGTATCAATTTTCAGAAACCTGGTCTGTACTCATGGAATTGTCTTACAGTGATATTATGTACGATCAGCCGTTGCTGGATGGATATAATAATGCCGAAGTTGTTAAATTTACAGATAGGACCAACAAGTCTGCCAGTGCGACTCTGGAATATTCTTTTACCGAAAAGGACTCTCTGAGCCTGCTTGCGTCGGCTGCCAATAACAACCAGGTCGTCAGTGAAAATAAATTTCTTGAACGCGGTGAATTATGTGACAACTTTTCTGATTGTTATGGTACTTACGGATTTTTTACAAATTCCGTTTCTGTGGCCAGTGATATAGATGTGGAAATTAAATCGAAAACCTGGCAATTAGGATATGAGCATCAATTTAGCGAAATTAGCAGTATTGGTATTAATGCCGGTAAATATAAGTCTGATGAAATCACCAATGAGCGCAGGCATTTCTTTGATACTGCCTTAGGTAATGAATTGGCTGTGGATACCTGGAATACAACTCCCAGAGAACAGGTCGCTACAGTTTATAACCTGATGTATCAATATACAGGTTATACATCGCAGGTTAGTTTTAATATGAGTCGCGATCGTATAGCTTCATCAACGGGTGGTACGGATGATGTTGAAAGCGCAAAGATAATCTTTCGTGGGGAAGTAACTGAGCGTTATACGTGGTCAATAGATGTTAATGCCGAGCGACGATTGCCTGATAAAATTGCAGTTGCAGTTCGATCTGTTGAAGATTCGACTCGTATAAATGCTGTGCCAACATTACATTACAAGCTGGACGAGGATTGGTCTATGTCGCTTGGATATCGTTACAGCAAGCTGGATACGAAAAATATCGAACAACCTGGCGAAGCTAATGCGGTTTTCTTCACCATGAGCTGGCGCGAACCAAAATTATTATCAACCAATTGATTAATTAATATTTAAAGAGTTAAAAATGGAAGAGCAGGAAAAAACCTTACAAGACTATCTGGCGATATTGAGTCGCCGTAAGTTTCCCATGCTGGTTATTATGATGGCGGTATTTCTGCTGGGTGTAGTGGTGGCACTGGTATGGCCACCTACTTATCGCTCATCAGCAACCATTCTGATTCAGGAACAGGAAATACCGGCAGATCTGGTGCGATCTACTGTAACAAGCTATGCCACACAGCGTATTCAGACTATCAGTCAGCGTGTCATGACGCGTGGCAATTTGATGCAGATCATCGAGAAATACGGCCTGTACGAAAAAGAACGTAAACGTAAAACAACAGAAGAAATTCTGGAAACCATGCGCAAAGATATCGGTTTGAATATGATTGATGCTGATGTCATGGACCCTCGTAGTGGACGGCCGATGGCTGCAACAATTGCCTTCACGTTATCATATGAAGGGCAATTTCCAGATGCCACGCAACGTGTGGCAGGTGATCTTACCAGTCTGTACCTGGCGGAAAACCTTAAAACAAGAAAAGAAAAAGCATCCGAGACGGTTGTATTTCTGACTGACGAAGCGCAAAAAATATCACAGACTATTACCGATGTCGAAACCAAGCTGGCAGAATGTAAGGAGAAAAATGCAAACAATTTGCCGGAACTGGCTGCACTGAATTACGCCACACTGGATCGTACCGAACGTGAGTTGGAGCAACTTGGTGCAGAAGAGCGCGCACTGGATGAGCGCAGATTTATGCTGGAAGGTCAGCTGGCACAAATTAATCCCCTGACCATGATGCAGTCATCAACAGGAGAGAGGATTCTTGATCCCGAATCTCGTTTGAAGGCATTGACGGCAGAATATGCCAGCCTAACTGCAAAATATTCTGATCAGCATCCGGATGTGGTTAAGGTTAAGCGTGAGATGGAAGGCCTGAAAGAGCAAACCGGGAACGCTACCAGCACCAATGAAACGGCCCAGAAGTTATCAACGGCGCGCACAGAGTTGGCAATGGTGCAACAGAAATATTCGCCTGATCATCCTGATGTGTTGCGCTTGAGGAAAGTTGTTACAGAGCTCGAAAAAACGCTTAGTGGTGCTGAACGTTTACCGGAACAAAAAGCTGTTATCAACAAACCGGATAATCCAGCCTATATACAAGTGCAGTCACAGCTTGATTCGGTTCGAGCAGAAATTAAATCTGCGCGTGAACGCAAGCAGAAATTGAAAGAGAAACTGGCAGACTATGAAGCACGTGTAGCTCAGGCGCCGCAAATAGAACGAGATTACCTTGCACTGACACGCGAGCACGAGAGTACGCTTCGTCGTTATCAGGATTTAACTGCCAGGCAAATGGAAGCGCAGATTGGCCAGGAGCTGGAAAACGAAAGTAAGGGTGAGTCATTCGTATTGATTGATCCGGCACAATTTCCTGAGCAACCTGTTAAACCAAATCGTATAGCCATCACTTTTTTGTCGCTGGTGTTTGCTGTTGTATGCGGTCTTGGTTATGCATTGTTAGCCGAAGCACTGGATGGAACGATACGTGGTGTTAAAAGTATTTCCACGTTGTTGACTGCAGCGCCTTTGGCCGTCATCCCGGAAATATTTGTACCGTCAGATTTTTACCGAAGAAAACGCTTTAATAAAATTGCAGTAGTCACCATGCTGAGTAGCTTTGTCGTGGTGGTTCTGGCAATTCACTTTTTCTGGTCACCGTTAGATGTACTATGGTTTAGAAGTATGCGTAAGGCCGGCAACATAATGGGTGTGTAATGTTTTGGTAGGGTGGGCACTGCCCACCCTACGTACTGCTTTGCACCCTGGCGAACAACAGAGTGTGGAAACGCGGGTGTAGTGTATAAGGTCTTGTGCGCCTGAAGGCGCACCTGCAAAACAATATGTATTTTTGATGAAGTTATTTTTTTGAGAGGTTTCAATGGAACGCATTAAACAGGCTCTGGAACTCGCGCGACAAGAGCGCATGAAAAATGCTGGCCAGACTGGTACAGGAGCTGGTGCTGGTGCAAATGTAGTCACGCGTGGTGGATCCATGTCGGGTGCGCGAAACAAAAGTGTTGCAGAAACCAACATCGAATACACAGAAACTAAAGACATAAATGTAAGTTT